>JACFNS010000029.1 GCA_019454705.1 Taibaiella sp.
AGTGGATGCTACCCAAAGTCTCGGCGCAATTAATATAGATATGTCTTCCTTGCAGGTAGATGTATTAATCGCCAGCAATTACAAGTGGATGAACGCGGGCTTTGGTACGGGCCTTATGTATGTCGGCGAAAACTTTATGAGCGTTTATCCGCCCAAGGTAGCAGGCTTCAACAGTTATACTTTTATTGATGGCAAGCCGCAATATATACCCGGTATCCGCAGTTTTGAACCCGGCCACACTAACATGTACGGACTGCTGGTGATGGATGCCGCCATACAGCACAAAATGCAAATGGGCCTTGCAAAAATAGAAGAACACAACACTGCCCTTACTCAACTATTCCTCGATGGTATCCGTGAGCAAGGCTTATCAGCATTAGGTGGATACATGGCAGACAACAGGGCATCTTATGTGTTGCTGAAAGATGAAAACGGCCTGGGGCAACTACTCAAAGACAATGGGATAGTGGTAACACTACGCGCGGGCATGGTGCGTATCAGCTTTCATTACTACAATACTGCTGATGAGGTGAACTGGGTAGTGGAACTGCTGAAGTAATATCAGGAGGTATTCTTTCTGCCTATTTTCTTTTTCAGTTGTTCGGCTATATGTTGTTTCTTTTTTCCGCCATCGCCTTGCCCCAGTAGAAAGCCATAAGGCTTGAGTTCTTCTACATTGTCAAACAGGATTTTTGCCATGCCCAGCATAGGTATAGCGATAATCATGCCAGGTATACCCCAGAGTAATTCGCCCAGTACCAGGGCTATTATGGTAAATAAAGGATTGACGTTCACCTGGTTACCTACTACCAACGGTTCCAGTATATATGTTTGTACAAACTGCACTACAACATATACTCCTACAACGCCTATTATCATGCCGGTATTACCACCATCCTGCACCAGCACCATCATGATGACCAGTGCTGTGCCCGCCAGGTTACCTACAAATGGTACAATCTCCAGCGTGCCGCATATCAATGCGAACATCAAAGGGTTTTTAATACCCACTATACTGAACCCGATGCCATACATCACCCACAGGCAGGCTATCATCTTTGCCAGCCCGGATATATACGCGTTAGCGATGTTAATAGAGTCTTTAATAATAACGGTGGCATTTGTTTTCTTTTCCTCCGGCACCAGCATCAGCACAAATTTTTTAAAGTGCGACCGGAAATACAGGAACAGGAATACGTAAACAATAATCAGAATGCTGTTGGTAAATATGGTAGTGAGGCCAGCCAGTACCTTGGTAACTACTTTGGATGCACGGCCATTCTCAGCGGCGCTGTCCACCAGTTCGTTAGCTTCTTTATAGCTGATGCCCAATGTTTCCCTGATAAATTGTTTGGCCTCTCGCTGCATCTTGGAGAAGTGCCTGCTCACTTCCGATATCTCAGTGTCCAGGTCGGATACCTGCAAACCTATCAGGTACACCACACCTGCAATTATAACCATCACTAGTAGCAACCAGCTCAGTATTGCTGCCCATTTCGGGAATCCTTTCGACTCAAGCCAGACTGTTTTTTTTAACAGTAACATCGAGAAGAGTAGCGCAAAAGCTACCGGCAGCAGAAATTCTTTGCCAAGAATAATAGCACCCGTCAGCAGGAAGAGAAAGAGCAGTATTAGTACTGCCTTGGTCAGTTTTGGAGGTAGCATAACATTGCTTATGCTACAATAACAATTACTGTACAGAATGGTTAACTAATAAATGAAATTTTTAGGATGCCATTGCGGCAACACCACCCATTATTATCAGGAACAGGAACAAAAGCACGTAAATACTTATCATCACGATAATGAGTATACCTATAGATTTGAAGTGATTCTTCAGGAAACGGAATGAGCTGTGCAATATGTCATCGTTATTCAGTAGAATTGCCTCTTTTACTTTTGTAGAGAAGCGCAGTAAGGCAACACAAGGATAGAGGTAAATGGCTGTAAAGAGAAGGTAGAAGATACCAATCAAGGCGGGTGGTACGCCCATGGAGGCATAGAGAGCCCCCACGCCTGAAAAAGTAAAGGCCAGCCCAAGCATCAGCATCAGTCCGCATATTACTATGCCGAATATTGATATAAATTTCCCCCAGCGGGCGGCTTCCAGCAGGTAGGCTTTTGCAGTATCATCAACTGCCAGCCCGGGTTGGTGGTCGCTATGGTCAAATTGTATCATAGGTAATAATTTACCTACAAGATAGGCTAATAAGCCTTTGCAAACAACACTCGCTGGTTAGATGGCTTGCCTGTAAGTACGCAGCTGCCTTCTTCTTTGATGTTATCCAGCGGTATGCAGCGTATGGTTGCTTTGGTCATTTCTTTTATCTTTTCCTCCGTCTCTGCTGTGCCGTCCCAGTGCGCCGATACAAAGCCTGTTTTCTCATTGAGCACTGTTACAAATTCATCCCAGCTCTCTACGCGCGTGGTATGCTCATTGCGGTAAATCAATGCTTTGTTATACATGTTTTGCTGTATCTCGTCCAGCAATTTTACAACGTTTTCTACAAGATTGTCCAGTGTGTAAGCCACTTTCTCCTTAGTGTCGCGGCGGGCTACCTCGGCCTGGTTATTCTCCAGGTCGCGGGCGCCTAATGCAATACGTACAGGTACTCCACGCAGTTCATATTCCGCAAACTTCCAACCCGGGCGTTTTGAATCGTCATTGTCAAATTTTACACGGATGCCCTTCGCCTTCAGCTGGCTTACCAGTTCATTCGCTTTGGCCTCCACCTTTTTAGTGGCTTCAGCATCTTTGCCGTATATAGGTACAATCACTACTTGCAGGGGGGCAATTTTTGGCGGCATCACCAGCCCGTCATCGTCGCTGTGCGCCATTACCAATGCGCCTATCAGGCGGGTAGATACCCCCCACGATGTAGCCCACACATAATCCAGGTTATTGTCTTTATCAGCAAATTTCACATCAAATGCCTTGGCAAAGTTCTGCCCCAGGAAGTGTGATGTGCCAGCTTGTAGGGCCTTGCCATCCTGCATCAGCGCTTCTATGCAATAGGTATCTTCCGCACCTGCAAAACGCTCACTTGCTGTTTTTACCCCGCGTATCACGGGCATAGCCATATATTCTTCGGCAAACGTGGCATACACGTCCAGCATTTGTTTTGTTTCTGCAATAGCTTCTTCCTTGGTGGCATGTGCAGTATGGCCTTCCTGCCACAGGAATTCTGCCGTACGCAGGAACAACCTGGTGCGCATCTCCCAACGTACTACATTCGCCCACTGGTTCACCAATATGGGCAGGTCGCGGTACGATTGTATCCAACCCTTGTAGGTATTCCAGATGATGGTTTCAGACGTTGGGCGTACTATCAGTTCTTCTTCCAGTTTAGCTTCAGGGTCTACTATAATGCCGTTACCATTAGGGTCGTTCTTCAGGCGGTAGTGCGTTACTACAGCACATTCTTTGGCAAAACCTTCTACGTGTGCTGCTTCCTTACTCAAAAAGCTTTTGGGTATAAACAGGGGAAAATAGGCGTTTTGGTGTCCTGTTTCTTTAAACATCCTGTCCAGTTGGTCGCGCATGTTTTCCCACAAAGCAAAGCCGTATGGCTTAATGACCATACAGCCCCTCACATCCGAATGTTCGGCCAATCCACCCTTGATAACAAGGTCATTATACCATTGTGCGTAGTCCTGTTTACGAGTTGTTAAATTATCGCCCATAATGCGTCTGAAATGCTTTTACGTCCGGCAAATGTAGTAATTTACAGAGGTAGTTTATCAAGTAAAACTTACATGGTATGAAACATATTTTCTTAACATATTTGCTGCTGGCTGTTTTGGGCTCATTTTCTGCTGATGCGCAGAGTAAAAAAGTGCAGGACGATATTTACTACACTGCCGAAGATGCGCAGAAAGATGCTGAAGCTGCCGAGAAGGAAAGGCAGGCATTGGAAGAAGCCCGTGCAAAGCGTGCTGCCGAGCGGGAAGCAAAAAGGAGTGAAATGGGGTATGAAAGCGGCGAAGAAGAGTATATTGATTACGACGACGATGAATATTATTATGCCAACCGTTTCAACCGCTTTAACGGGCCATATGTTGGTGCCAGTTACTGGGCGTACGACCCCTTCTTCTGGGATCCATGGTGGGGTGGTGGTTATTATGCGCGCGGTTGGGGTATGGGCCCGGGTTGGGGCTTGGGGCCTTCATGGGGTGTAGGTGTCGGCTTTGGCGGCCCTTATTGGTCATCCTATTGGGGTTGGAATAGCTGGTATGGCTATCCCGGTTTTTACAGTGCATGGAATTCTCCATGGATGTATGGTGGTTACGGTGGTTATTACAATGGTTTCTATGACGGATATTACGCCGGTGCTTATGGTGGCGGTGCTATGGGCAATGTACGCACTGTATCATATGGTCCCCGCTCCTCTATCAACAGGTACCCAGGCAGCCTGCGCTCCACTACTGGTCGTACCGGTGCAGGCAGCGGTATGAGTGGCGGCACCCGTGGCCAGCTAAGGCGCTCATCTGCAGGTGAGTTAAGGGAAGCGCCTAATAGAAATTATTCAAGGTCTGCGGCACCGGTTTCATCACCATCTTCCGGAATTCGCTCATCAGAGCGTAGGGGAAGCAACACTACAGAACAGTATAACTCCTCTGAACCTGCCAGGAATAATAATAGGTACAACAATGGTGCTACCCAAAGTCCTGCCAGGTCTTACGACAATACACCCAACAGTAGGTCTTACCAGGCTGAGCCTGCACAGCAGGCACCTTCAAGGTCGTACCAAAGGGCAGAACCGGCTCAGAGGTCTCAACCTTCTTACCAACGTTCTGAACCTTCATACCAGCGTTCACAGCCATCATATCAAAGGTCTCAGCCCTCTTACAATAGTTCTCCATCCCGCAGCGGTGGCAGCAACTTTGGTGGTGGAGGAGGCCGTATGGGTGGCGGTAGAAGGTAAGCCACTATAACAATATATTTAGTATGCGGCCGGCAATTCCCGGCCGCTTTTTTTACACTTTATTTTTTTAACATAGGAGTAGCAATTCGTTTTAGATATTTGTTATAGCATCCGCAACAAAGAACCGGATCAATTGTTGTTAACAAAACTATTATTATGATAAGGCGTACATTACTCATTGCTACAATAATCATAGGCGCTACGGGTATTTCCCGGCGGGCTTCTGCGCAGAACGAAGTTGATGCATTACGCTACTCACTGCTCAGTCCGCAGGGCACTGCCCGTTCCATTGGTTTTGGAGGTGCATTAGGGGCTATTGGCGGCGACTTCAGCGCATTAGGTGTTAATCCTGCAGGTATCGGCGTGTACAGAACTTCAGAATTTACAGTTACGCCTTCGCTGAAACTCAGCAGTTCCAACAGCACATATACAGGGGCCGCTTCGGCAGATAATGCTACACGCTTTAATTTCAATAACCTTGGGGTGGTGTTCACCAGTGCAGCAGAGGGCAGGAGGTACAAAAACAGTAAATGGAAATCTGCCTCATTCGGTATCGGCGTCAGCCGTTCTGCCGATTTTACATCCAACCACGTTTACAGTGGTTACAACAACACATCCTCAGCCAGTGAGGTGTTCCTGGCAGATGCGATTGCATACCCCGATGACTATGAAAACCTGGCAACGTTCGCTGGCCTGGGCTATGGCAGCTACCTGTTAGATTATATAGATACAATCGGCTATTATAAAATTCCGAATTACGAAACAGGTCTCAACCAAATGCGCAGTGTGCAGCAACGCGGCGGTATTAATGATATAAATATTTCCTTTGGTGGTAACTACGAAGAGAAGCTTATGCTGGGTGCTACAATAGGTATTGCTTCACTTAGATACATGAGTGATATAACCTTGCGGGAGGACGATGCTTCGGGCAATCCTGATAATGACTTCAATTATTTTGAATACAAGGAGTCGCTCAAGACGACAGGTACCGGTATCAACCTGAAAATCGGTTTCATTTATAACATCACCAGCAACTTCCGCGCGGGTGCAGCATTGCATACACCCACTTTCTTTGGTATGAATGATGTATTCAATCGTTCGGTAACCAGCCATACAGAAGGTTTTAAGGCATACCTGGGTGAAGACCCTAACCCGATGACACGGGTAGACGCCCCAACCAACGAGTACCAGTATTCTATGATTACCCCCTGGCGCGCTGTTTTGAGTGCAGCTACTATCATCGGTAAAAGAGGTTTTATTAGCCTCGATTATGAATTCGTAGATTATTCATCCACTCGTTTTAGCTTCGACGATCTGGATAGCTATTACGAACAGGAAGTAAATAACGGCATTAAAACCATGTACAAAGGTGCTTCTAACCTCCGTCTTGGTGGCGAGGTAAGGTTTGATTTTGTGATGCTGCGCGCAGGCTTTGGCTACTATGGCAATCCTTACAAGACAGCCGCCATGGGCTCAGAAAGGTTGAGCTATTCAGCAGGTGTAGGCTTCAGGTTCGATAACGTCTTCATCGACCTGGGTTTCAGCCAGACAACTGCAACAGCAACAGAACAACCTTATGCGGTAGTGTATCCTGAGCCTGTAGGTGTTATTGGTGTACCAACTGCTACCATCAAAAATAGCTTCAGCAACATCGCGCTGACTACCGGTATTAAATTCTGACGCAAAAATTGCTCTGTTATATAATGAACGCCCCGTAATGGGGCGTTCGCTTTTTTATATCGAATATGTTTGTGGCTACCAGTTAAAGTTTTCCTTGTCTTCTTCTATACTCACACCACCACCCATAGCATTGGCATCTAAACCTATACGGATGCCGGTATAGGTTTTCCTGTTGTGGTCCCAGCCCCTCACTACATCTACACGCAGGAACCTGAATATACTGAAACCCAGGTTGTCTATACCTACAAATGCTTCTGTGTAATAATTATTGGGATTGATATACAAAGTGTTATTGCCCACTACCACATTCCATCTTGCCCGTTTCAATAAGGGTATCTTGTTGGTCAGCAGTCCGTTCAGGTCGTACTCTACATGCGCCTCGCCATATATATTGGCCGTATTGCTGAACATATAATAGGGTGCTAATTGAAAACCTGCCAAATAGGGTGCGGCTATCGCTATTTCGTTATCCGCTATATGCATCATGTCAGGCAGGCTTACGTACCTGTTGTTCAGGAAACCACCCGTAGCCAGGTTGTATTCAAAGCTGCCAAAGAGTTTCATATTGACATAATCCTCTACCTGGAAACGCCATTTGTCAAAATCAGTTTTACTGTTCAATATACCGGGTATGCCTTTCTCGTACATGAGCGTAAAGCGTGGCCATATGCTGCTGACGGGCGATTTGAACTTAGGATATTGTATAAACTTATAACCGGGCTGGTAAGAGATGCCGGCTTTAAACAGTACCGCATTGTGTACTTCCCACAGCATACCTGCCAGTGGCGCAGGTGTATTGTCCGTCCACTTTTCAGGATTGTTATTGGCCCATGTGTAAAAGGTGGTATTGCTCACCGGCAGCCTGCGCTGAAAACCTCCTTTAGCCATTACATTCAGGCCGTTGCCAAATTGCCGGTTGAAGAATGCTGCAGCAGTATAGCGTTCATACAGCTTCATCAGGTTTTTGCCATAGCCAAGTATAGATACGGTATTATATAATGGCATCACAGTACTGTTGGGGTTGAACTGGTAGATGTATTTACCACCTTCAATGCCTGCTTCCCAATTGCGGGTCAGCCAACTTCGGTCATATTTTTTAAAGCTCAGCCTGTCATAAGCGTTCAGGTGTGTATTGCCAAAGCCGTACCGCACTGCTGTTACATTATATATATACCTCGAGGAGTCAATTCTATGTGTAGAATTGATTTTTGGGTTTACCACGATGCCTTCTACCGTATTGTAGGTAACCATGCCACCCAGCAATGAGTTACTCTTGTAGGTGCTTTTATATTCCTTGGCGGCATGATAAAAGCCGCTCATGATAAAATCCATCACCTCAAATTTGTTGCCCTTGCGCCGCATCGAGTCACGGTATTCAGGTGAGGTATATACAGCTCTTGCACTGTCCTTTTTCTGATAATCTTCCGCTTCGTCTTCTTCCAACGGTACCATACGTGCGGTTTCCCAATAACCGGTGTCTTTGTCATTGGCTCCTGACGCATAAGAACTGATAATTTTATTGTCAAACAGGCTGTCCGGCATTTTTTCATTCACCTTCTGGTTGTCGTACACCAGCAGTATATTGCCGGTCAGTCCTATGCCAAAGAAGTTAAGTGTAAAATATTGTACCTGGCTTTTTATAATCCAAAGGTCCTTCTTCAATGGTATGTAGGATTGGCGAACGGTCAAAGTATCCAGCATTTGCATACCTGATTTTTTGGTGAGCGTCAGGTCCAGGCTATGTATAGCCCATTCATCCTCTATTATGTATATCGTACCTGTAAACAGGGGCTCATAATCCCGCTTAGGCATTACTTTTATTTTATTGATGGTATGCCCGTCTTCCCTGAATTCGCCCTCGTACTTGTATTTATAATAATTAAGCGCGCCATCGCTGACAGGGGATATAAAACCTCTTTCGCTGATATCCCACAGGGGGTTAACATTGTTATTGTAGTACGATACTACAGGTGGCACCTGCGCTAATCCCACACCACTTTCAGTGCCGCTTTGGCGTACTGATTTTACAACTGTTCGTTCTCTTTTACCATCTGTATAGTAATCGGCCTCCTGTTCGCTCAGGTATAGTACCCCCAGTTTGGTAGAATCGGCCCCGCCTCCGCCACCTTCACTTATATCTTCCCCGTCTATCTTAATGCCAAATATTTTTGTAGGTAGCGAACTGTTCCTTCCTACAGCTTTCATATATATCGAAGACTGGAACTCTTTTACCTGCTCCAGGTGGTGTTTGCGTTTCTTTATCGTTTTCCTCATGATGGCATAAGCGGGGTCTTCCGCATTGGCTTTTACTACCACGTCCTTCATTTCCATGCTCTGCTCCTGCAGGCTGAAGTTGTGGGTAATGGTCTCCGCACCCTTTACCGTTACCTTATGTGCAGTTTGTTTGAAACCCATATACTGGCACAGTACATTATATGTTCCGGGCTGTAGTTGTAGTGTGTATTCTGCATTGGCGTTTGCGGCAGTACCTATGGTAGTGCCTTTTACATATACGGTGGCATATGGTAGCGGTTCACCTTTGTCGTCGGTTACCTTACCCTTCAGCGTTGCAGAAAAGGCGGCGGATGAAATAAACAGGCAGGTTACCTGCAGCAGCAGGTATAAACGTTTAGTCATGCAGTAGTGGCTTTATATTTCGCTGTATATCGTATGAAGGGCTGAAATGTTACAATCCGCTCTAAAAAAGCCCGTTTATCTGGGCATCCACCCTGCGCAACACCTCGGCCAGGTCTTCATCGCTCTCAGTAAAATCTAGATTGTCAATGTCAATAACGAGCAACTGCCCGTCTTCGTATTTGTCTATCCACTTATTATAGTTCTCGTTCAGGCGTTTCAGGTAATCCAGCCTGATGTTTTCTTCGTATTCCCTGCCACGCTTTTGTATCTGGTCCACCAGTTTGGGTATCGATGCTTTCAGGTATATCAGCAGGTCGGGTGGCTGCACCAGTTTTATCAGGGTATGAAACAGAGATGTGTAATTTTCAAAATCCCGCTTGTTCATCAGCCCCATATCATACAGGTTGGGGGCGAAGATATAGGCATCTTCATATATTGTCCTGTCTTGTATTACTATGTCTTTGCCGTTGCGTATAGACTCCAGGCTTTTCAGGCGGTTGTTCAGGAAGTACACCTGCAGGTTGAACGACCAGCGGTGCATGTCTTCATAAAAATCTACCAGGTACGGGTTCTGGTCTATATCTTCAAAATGGGGTGTCCATTTATAATGTTTGGCAAGTACCGAAGTAAGTGTAGTTTTTCCCGCGCCGATGTTGCCGGCTACAGCTATATGTTTCAGTACTTTTTTCTTTGCCATAATTCCTCCTTATGTATTCGGACAGTTGATTTCCATGCTTTGTGCAGTTATTGCTGCCAATGCGGAGATTTAAAATACAATTTTTATTCTATTTCAATATACTTCTCAGCTAATATCCCCGTGCTGATTAATAATAATTAATACCTATCAGCTTGCGGGCCTCGGCAATGGTAACAGATGCGCTGGCACGGGCTTTTTCCGCACCTTCTTTCAGTATCTTTTTTATGGCATCCTCGTTAGCGTGCAGCTCTTTGGTCTTTTCCCTGATCGGGGCTATGAATTGCACCATATCTTCTGCCAGTTGCTTTTTCATATCGCCGTAGCGTATGGTACACTCATTGAAAGCTTTTTTGTAGGTATCCACTACATCTGGTGTCGATACCAGTCCCATCAGCAGGAACAGGTTTTGTATATATTCCGGCATCTCGCTATTGTGTTCGGTAGGTCCTGAGTCGGTTTTTGCCTTCATCACCTTTTTGCGGATGATATCATCTTCGTCTGCCAGGTACAGGGTAGCGTTTTCATTCTCGCTCTTGCTCATCTTGCCGGTCCCGTCCAGGCTGGGTACTTTTATCAGTTCGCTGCTGTAGTTAAAGGGGTATGGTTCAGGAAACAGTTCCCCATAGCGGTTATTAAACCTGTTGACAAAGTTTCTCGCCATTTCTATATGTTGCTCCTGGTCTTTGCCTACGGGTACTTTTACAGCTTTATGTATAATGATGTCCGCCGTCATCAATACAGGGTAGGTGAGGAGGCCGGCATTTACGTTCTGTGGCTGCTGCCTTACTTTATCTTTAAAAGTGGGTACTTTTTCCAGCTCGCCCATGTATGCCAGCATGTTCAGCATCAAGTATAGCTCGGGTATCTCCGGTACATCGCTTTGTGCATATAGCGCTACCTTTTCAGGGTCAAGCCCGCAGGCAACGTTTTCCGCTACTACACGGTATACGTTGGCACGCAGGTCTTTGGGGTCGGGGTGCGTGGTGAGCGAATGGTAATCAGCTACGAAAAAATAGCAGTTGTACTCATCCTGCATCTTTACATAATTACGCATCGCGCCGAAGTAATTTCCCAAATGCAGGAAACCGGTAGAACGTATGCCACTGACAACTATCTCTTTGCTCATAACGGGCGGCAAGATACGAAATGGCCGCCGAACTGATAACAACATGAATTGAAAAGACCGATAACTTAATTTTATCTTTATCAGATATATGGTACTTAGCGGCAAAAAATGGTTGAACACAGCACTGATAATAACAGGTGCATCATCCTGGTACTGGATAAAATATGTATATGCTTATCTCGTATTCGGGGTAGAGCGTTATAATGCCATATCGGTAGAAAGCAGGCAATGGTTTATCACTATCTCGGTAGTGGGTTTGTGTGCGTTACTAGCCTTTGTTATATCATCTTTCAAGGCTAAAGATGCTGCCCATTCACTTGGGTTGGACAGGAATATCGTCACCGCATTGGCTCTGGCAGCCCTCTGCACCGTCCCCATGTATATAGGTGGGTGGGTATATGCTCAGCCCAACAGCAACTTTGGATGGTCATCTGCAATACAAAAAGCTATATGGCCGGGCTTTACTGAAGAACTGGTATTCCGTGGTTTTGTTACCGGCTTGCTGGTGCGCAGGGCAGGCTGGCATTTTATACCCGCTATTCTACTCTCTGCTGTAGCATTTGCATGGGGGCATCTCTACCAGGCGAAGGATGCGGGCGAGGCGGCAATGGTGTTCCTGGTCACGTCGGGCGCGGGTATCGGCTTTGCCATATTCTATAAGATGTGGGGCTGGAACTTATGGTTCCCTATCTTCATGCATATCTTTATGAACCTGTCGTTCGTCATCTTTGATTTAGGAGACAACGTGCTGTTGTCCGGTACTGCTAATATCTTCAGAGGTATCACTATACTACTGGCTATCGTAGCTTCTATTTACTTAAATTACAGTAGTAAAAAAGCAGCAGCGGTTTGAGTAGAGCCACACCAGGTATAGATTATGTACACCTGCCCGACGAGGGGAGATTGTTGGAAATCCAACCGCTGGATTATCCCAACCCGTATGACTATAAACAACTGCACCGGCACGACTATTTCGAGGTGATATTCATAGAAAGCGGAACGGGCAATCAGTTCATTGATTTTAATAAGCTGGCCATGGCACCCGGGAATATATTTATTGTTTACCCCGGGCAAGTACACCTCATGAACAGGCAATCTGCAAACGGGCTGGTGGTGCAGTTTCGAAAGAATATTTTCGAATACCTGCACCCGCTTAAGCACCACAATTTCTATTTGCAGGCATCCGGTGTTCATTGCGATGCAGTCACCTTTAGCCATCTATACGACCTATGCGGCAGGATACAGTCGCTATTGCAACAACCCTTCACAGTTTTATCACGTCACAAAGCATGTAGCTACCTGCAAATAATCCTTATATCCCTGGTAGAAGCAGGGCAGGGGCAGTCGGTAGATAACAAGACATCTATGGCGCTGGCGCAATACATATCCCTGATAACGGAAAATATCAGGCATAAAAGGAAGGTGAGCGAGTACGCAGAACTGATGAACAGCACGCCCGATAAACTGAACGAACTATGTAAAAAAGGGCTGGGAAAAACCGCACTTGAAATTATCCATGAAGAGCTGATGCTGGAGATACGCAGGCTCTTGTTGCTCGATGAATTATCCCTGAAGGAAATCGCTTACGAACTCAACTTCGACACCCCCGGCAATTTCAATGCCTTCGTCAAAGCTAAAACTGGCATGACGCCAGGCCAACTGCAACAGTCTGTACTGGAAATCTATAATTAATACGGGCATTTTCATAATCTGCTTATTCTAAAATATACCTACATTTATTGTTGATACACTAAAAAGGTGTCATTATTTTATTTAAACACTAAATGAATTGCTTATGAAACGTTCCTTACTATTATTTCTAACCTGTGGTATTGTGTACCTGGCAGGCAGTAGTTATTCAAGTGGTCCTTCGCTGGCAGGGCATGTTACAGCTGTCAATGGTTGTAATTTAAGCGGCTGCCATGGTGCTTCCAACGCAGCTACGGTGCCATCATTGGTAGTAGTAGCTAAAACATCCGGCGATACTGTAAAAAACGGTAAATACACGCCGGGGGTTACTTATATCGTTACCGTTATCGGCAGCAATCCAGCCGCACAGGGTTTTGGGTTCATTTTGCGTGCTTCGCAAAATGGTGGCTCAGCTCAGTCAGGTTCATTTGCTAATCCCACCCCTTCTGCATCTACCAAAACACAGTCAGTAGGCGGGTTTACTGTATTCGAGCATAAGTCTATCGTGCCCGTTACTTCGGGTGCATTTAGCGCATCAGTTGAGTGGACTGCCCCGGCGGGGGGCGCAGGTAGTGCGGTAATGAACCTGGCTGTGAACGCAGTAAATTCAAATGGCACAACCTCGGGCGACCAATGGAATACCACAAGCGTCACTTTAACCGAAAATACAACTTCATCAGTAGCTGCTATTGACAGTGGCTTACAAT
>JACFNS010000030.1 GCA_019454705.1 Taibaiella sp.
CTTATACAGGTAACACTACTCCCGCTCCTGAAATGCCCGTAGAAGGTGTACTGGCTGTAAAAGTAACAGCTAACGGCACAGGTGGTAACATCGCAGGTTCTTTCAGCGAGTATGCTACTTTAACTTCAAGCAACCAGGACCTGATAACTGCTGCTGACCGTGGTGGTAACCAGACTTTCAGTGTGAAGTATAAAGCTACTCCCGGTTTCGCTTACCCTGCAGGTACATACGCTGTAGATGTAGTTTATACCGCTACACAGGAATAAAACTTTTTTCATAGCAGTAATGGTTAATAGCCTTGCGGTTTCCCGCAGGGCTTTTTTCCGTCCTGTCTATTTTTGTTAACCGCTTGTTAACGACTTGTAAACGGCTCGTTAACAACTAAAACACCTGTTGCTGCGGGGGCGATACAAACCTATATTCGTATTAACAAACGGACAACAATCCGTAAACAAGCCGATAACAAAGGCTGAATTGTATGAAAAAGATCACTTGGCTTATATCATTTTTACTGCTGTTACACACAGCCGCTGATGCGCAAAGCAGCAGCGCATCGCAGTCGGTAAGCCTGGTATTAAGCAATGCTATTGACATATCTTATATGGCTACCGGCAACGGTACAGGTACCAATACCATGATGCAATTCAGCAATCCAACTGACTATTCCAACGGCGTTACCTCTCCTGAACAGGGCTTAAGGGTACGTTCCAATAAGACTTTCAAAGTTGCCGTAAGGTGCGAGGCATCAGCATTCAACTACCAGGGCAATAATGCTAACACCATGCAAAATATGCCTGATGACGCTCTGAAACTCAGGGTTACATCCAACAATACGGGGGGCTCTGTTAAAGCGCCTTTCACCACCAATGGTTACACCTCATTATCTAATGAAAGCCAGGACCTGTTGGTAGGTGGCGAACAAGGCCAAAACCAGACATTTGCAGTGCAATATAAATGTACTCCGGGTTTCAACCTGCCCGCCGGTACATATACCATGAATGTTGTATACACCGCAACACAGGAGTAAAGATTGTTTTTTTTAGTACACTGGTTGATTGCCTCCCGTTTTAACGGGAGGTTTTTTTATTGATATTCATAGTACGTCCTTCCTTATTCAGCGGTACTGCCCTAAGCATCTGGAGGTTGCCAAACCAGCGTGCATAACCTGCATCTATTTCATTGGTATCGGCCTTTTGCAGATACTGTTTCAGGCTATTGCCTGCAGGTATGGATAGTTCATTCCTGAGCGGCACCAGCCTTGCCTTACCATCACCTACAAAGTCAACCCTGAAGATATAATAACCCTCCGGTTGCTCTGCTCCGCCCGAATTATACAAGGATATAAAAATCTTATCGCCCGCCTTGCTGGCTATAGCGGGTATCATCGAACCCATATTAGGTACTATCTGCAGCATTCCCGTTTTATTAGGATTAGCTATTACCTGGTAGGAGTGCCCGGTATTCTCATTTTTTAGTTCTTTCCAATTAGCCGTCCATGCAGCCGGTATGTTGAAAGATCCGCTATCCACCGGTGTTTTTGAATAATAGGATTGTGCAGAAGCCAGGTTGGAGAAAATGACCATGAGTGAAACTATAGGGAAGAAGTATTTCATATCCGATTTTTAATTAAAAATAAAGACATAATCATAATAGTTAAAATGGGTTGGTTGTTTCAACGCTGGCCTTATACGCTGTTACATATGATTCTACGGGTTGATATTGCGTAGAACTACGCTACTATTGACTGCCGTCATGCTGTACCTTGAACTTGAATCAATTAGCGAAAAGCAACAATATGGCTAAAGTCACCCGCAATAAACTTCTTCCGGAGGACTTCACGGATAATCCTGAAGTACAAAGTTGTTTAATGCAACTCAAAGCGAAGTTCGGAGAGAAGTATGAGCGCCTGCATGTATCTGACACGCTGGGCGCAAAGCCGGACGAAAACGGCGTAGAGCTGCAATATGTGGACCTGGTACAAAAAGGCGGTGGTGTACTGGGCATCGCATTGGTAGGATATACTTATATACTTGAAGAAGCAGGTATCCGGTTCTTCAGCCTGGCAGGTACCAGCGCCGGGGCTATCAACACCGCCATGATAGCCTCCATAGGCAAAGACAAATCAGAAAAGAAATCAAAAAAGATAATAGAATACCTGTCTGAACTGAATTTTTTCGACATGGTGGACGGACACCCCGTAGCACGCACTATCATCCGCTGGTTTATCAAAGACAAAGATTTTTCTAAAGAAGCCAAAACATGGGTTATTGGCTTGCTGGGCTCTTTCTTCGCATTGTTATTATTGGACGTTCTCTTCCTTGGGCTCACCCACGTCAGTATTAAGTGGAGCATAGCTGCCCGCGCCAGCTTTGTACTCACAGGTGTCTCCCTGCTGCTCATTGTGTCCATTGGCGGATATGGCAAGTACCTGTTTACCAGGCTAAAAACTGCCGGTTATGGCATCAACCCCGGCAACTTTCTGCTCAACTGGATAAAGGCAAAAATGCAGGACAATGGGATCAACAGCATCAGCGACCTGGAAAACAGGGTTGCTGCCATACCCCCTCTCAGGCAGCGGCACCCCGATATGGAAACCCTCTCTACTCTGAAGGCAAATGTCACCTTTATCACAGCCGAACTTGTTACACAAAACAAAGTAGAGTTCCCTAAAATGTGGGACCTGTTCCGCAAAAAGAATAACGGCTTTGACATACACCCCGCTTTTTTTGTACGTGCTTCTATGTCTATACCACTGTTTTTTGAAGCTTGTGTAATTAATGGCATTGATGCAGAAAATGAAACCCTGCAGCTACGTTGGAAGGAAGTGTTTGGCATAGGCAAAGAGAAAATACCCCTGACTGCTAAATTTGTAGATGGTGGAATGTTATCCAATTTCCCGTTGAATATATTCTATAATCCACGTATCACCGTTCCGCGCATGCCCTCATTCGGTATTGACCTTGACGATTCATTGCCACATATTGACAGGGGCGAAAACTCGCATAAATGGGAACTGGGTTCGTTTATGGGTAAAATGCTGAATACCATGCGTGGTTATTACGACAAAGACTTTGTGCTGAAAAATAAAGTGTATGAACGTGGTGTAGGCAGCGTAAAACTGAATGAATTCAACTGGCTGAATTTCTTCCTGACAGATAAGGATAAGATTGCCATGTTTGTAAAAGGTGCTAAAGCTGCCACACAATTCCTGGAAACATTTGATTGGGCGGAGTATAAACGCGAACGTGCCAAAGTATAGTTATTGCATAACCTTTTTTGATTCTTTATTATGGAAAACATATTGAACGAAATATTACAACCGGCATTCTGGAGCTATTTTTTTATACTGTTTGCCGGCATGTTGGTTTTCAGCACTATAATGGATGTGCTGGCCACAAGGTTTATGACCGTAACAAGGGTGCAACGAAAATTCACCATCTTCGACCTGGAATTTACTTCAACCCCTGGCGAACTTGAGAGCCTTATAAAAGGTATAGATAAATTGGGGGACGCCACCTGGTCTGCACAAGTAAAGAAGGCATTGCGTCTGCATTTGCTCACAGATTTCCTGTTTATGTTCTGTGTATATCCCGGTATAGCTATGCTGTGCATCAAAACAGCATCCAAAATGACCGGCATCGGCGAAGTGATATTCCTTGTATTAGCTGCCGCGCAGATATTTGCCTGGCTTTTCGACATCATAGAAAATGTTTACTTGCTGAACAAGCTACGTAAACCGGAAATTTCCACTCTTAGCGTGCATAAAATGTATAAACGTGTAGTGATGACGAAATGGGCAATTGCCATCACAGGCGCCATTTGTTCTATATTCGGCCTGGTGTACTTCTGGATTGTGGGCGAATTTTCTCCTCCATCTGCCATAGTGCCATTTGTCGTACTGGCAATTATCATTGTATGGATCTATGCCAATAGCAAGGCGATGAAGGCTTTTGCAGCTAAATAGTATAGCTCAATCCGTTCATAATGGCAAGGAAATGTTAATTGCATTGATGTATCAACATTAATTAATAATTTTGCTTTATTAGTTTTATGAACAGGAAACATTTTATATCGCTTTTAGGAGGAGCTGCCGTTATGAGTACATTATCAGGTTTTAAACATTTCACCGACGAGCTGAAAGAGCAGGACGATTATATGCCCGTATTATTTGTAGGGCACGGCTCGCCTATGAACGCCATTGAGGACAACGAGTTCAGCCAACGCTGGGCTAAGATGGCAAAGGAGATACCTGTACCAAAAGCGGTGTTGATTGTATCGGCGCACTGGCTGACACGCGGCACCCATGTTACTGCCATGAATCAACCCAAAACTATTCATGACTTTGGCGGTTTTCCTAAAGCATTGTTCGATGTACAGTACCCGGCACCCGGCCACCCTGAGTTGGCAAAGGAAACAGCATCACTGATTACCACTACCAACGTAGGGCTGGACCACGACTGGGGACTGGACCACGGCGCATGGAGCGTAGTGAAACAGATGTACCCAGATGCTGATATACCTATGATACAACTGAGTATAGACTATAACAAGCCGCCACAATATCATTACGACCTGGCCAAAGAACTGCAGGCGCTTCGTAAGAAAGGGGTGTTGATTTTGGGCAGTGGTAATATGGTACATAACCTGGGCATGATGCAACTGCCGGGTGGCAACTTCAGCAAAATAAATGAAGAGTATGGTTTTGACTGGGCGCATGAAATGAACATGATTTTCAAGGAGAAGATTGGCAATGGCGACCACAAAGCATTAATAGAATATGAAAAGCTGAGCAAGTCGGCAAAGCTGGCCATACCCACGCCCGACCATTATTATCCCCTGCTCTATTCATTAGCATTGCAACAGAAAAACGATACTGTTAGTTTCTTCAACGACAAAGCTATAGCAGGTTCGCTGACTATGACGAGTGTGAAGATTGGGTAAGCACACACTGGATTGATTATCATGCAATTAGACCCATTTTCACTGTTAATGCCCGGTTAACTGATTGCAAACCGACGGTTAACAGATAGTGCTTTTTTGCATGTAGGGTGTACGTGTTATTACATTTGTATCAACAAGTCCGGGGGATAAGAGAAGAAAGCCCGGCAAGCTCCAAGTATCGTCACATCCGAATCAGCTACACGAAAAAGATCACATCCGACCAAGCTTCCGGGCCCCGCACAGGGGCCTTTACTTCTTTAATAGCTTATAGCATTATGCAACGGGTAGCATAATAGTAAAAGTAGTACCGTCTCCTTCTCTACTATCCACGCTTATATCCCCACCATTGTTTTTAATGAAATCGTAAGAGAGGTGCAATCCTATGCCTGTACCCTTTTCTCCACCTGTTCCGGCAGAGCTTGCGTTTGGTGTACCGTCAAATAATTGTGTTACCCTGTGCGCCGGCATCCCTACCCCGGTATCTGTCACTGCTATTTCCACCTTATCGCCTACCTCCCTGGCTGATACAGTAACTACACCGTTGTTGGATGTAAACTTAATCGCGTTAGAAAGCAGGTTGCGCAGCACCATCGCCAGCTGATTACGATCAGCCCGCAGGTACAGTTCATCGGGTATGTTATGTGTTAATAATATCCCCTTTTGCTGAGCACCATCTTTCATTACCGCAAAGCTTTGCAACACTTTTCGCTTTACGTTTATCTTTTCAATGTCCAGCGTATTCACTCCTTTCATCTGGCTCTTGGCCCATTGCAGCAGGTTATCCAGCATCAGCGTTACCGATTGCAGTTTGTTATCCAGTTCCTGCTTATGCTGGGCAAATTCTTCGGGGGTAATAATACCCGCATCCAGCATAGCCATAGTACCCGTAAGCGCATTGATAGGGCTGCGCAGGTCGTGAGAAAGCACGGAGAAAGTAGTGTCTTTAAAATTATTAAGTTCTTCAAGTTTCCTGGCCTGGTCTTCTATTTCATTTTTCTGTTGAAGGATTAGTTCATTGTTTCTCTTCGCACTCTTCAGGTTAGTAAAAAAGAGGTAGGCGATAACCAAAGCAAGTACTAACCCTGCAAACGCGGCTATCAGTAATATCCGCTGTAGTTGAGATTTTGAAGCTTCAATGTCCTTATCCTTCTCCAGCAGCGCTATCTGTGCTTCTCTTTTATCTATCTGGTAATCATACTCCAGGTTGCGTGCATTTTGCAGGGCCTCTGCTTTGTTCAATGTATCGCGGTAGGCGTCTTTTATCTTGTAATACCTGAGGGCAGATTTATAGTCCCCCATTTTCTCATAGCTGGTAGCCAATATATCAGCAGTTTCCAACGATTGCTCTTTCATCCCCGCCTGTTCGAGCATACTTAATGCCTCCAGCAGGTAACTGACACCCTGGCTGAATTTACCCTGTTTCACCCATATTTGTCCCAGGCCGCTTTTAGCCAATGCAATACCCTCTCCGTCCTGCAACTCTTTTGAAAGTTCTAATGATTGATTGTACAATACATAGGCGCTATCCATATTACCTAAACGCAGGTAGCACTCGGCCATATTTCCGATAATGATATTGGTGACATAGGGCTGATTAACTGTTTTGGCTAAAGCCATAGCTTTTTGCAGCGATATCATCGCCGAATCATACTTCTTCTCTTCATTGAATATGCTGGCATAGGTAATATGACATGAAACGACTGAATAATCCGAACCGGATTCTTCAGCCATCTTCATAGCACGGGCAATGTATTCTTTTGCTTTAGGATAATCTTTAAGCCGATAGTACACATTGCTCATGTTCAGGAGCGATATCTCTACGTCTTTTGTATTATTAAGCTTTTCATGTAGCTGCAATCCTTTCAGGTAACTTTTGAGGGCAAGTGTGTATGCACCCATTTCGTAGTATATGGAACCTATGTTATTCCTGATACGGGCCAGGCCTATTTGATTGTTGTTCTTTTCAGCGAACAGGGCCCCGCTGTCAAAGTAGGTAAGGGCCAGCGGGTTATCACCTGTGCGCAGGTAGATGTTTCCTATGTTGGTATATATGTATTCTTTTAAGTCAGGCATATTGTACCTATTACACATACCCAGCGCGGCCCGGTAAGTAGCCAGTGAGCTATCGTACATACCGCTGAAAAGCTGGGCAGCCCCTACCTGGTTCATAGCACGCACTATATAACGCTTGTTACCCGTTTTTTGCGCGATGCGGTATGCCTCTCTCGCATAATACCTTTGGGAATCGGCACTGATATCGTGATAGCGAACAGAAAGATAAAGCAGTACGTTTGCCCGGCCTGTATCCTCTTTAGTATGATTGAGTAATTCCTTTTTCAGGCTGTCAATGGCAGGGGTTTCTCCTGCTAAAACCCGTTGTGCTGTAGCAGCCCATAGGCAGAGTACAGCTATCCATACGGGTATTATCCCGCGCCCCCTTAATTTTTCCAGAAAAATATTTGTTTTGATTGATATAAAAATCGCCAACACAATAGCGCCATAAAATTAGCGCATCAAAACAAATATTGCAAAAGAATCATACCATAGTGACATACTTAAATAGGATACAACTATAATGCTATTACCCAAGTATAAACCACATATTTTTATATCACAAACACATATACTATGCACGCCGGCCAACATTACAAACTCAAAGAACTGCTCTTCTGGACCAGGAGGGATATATACGCTTTAACCGCATTAGCCATTGTACCCACCATATTGTTCCAGGTGGCAGGATGGTTCTGGCTGGCAATACCCTGGCAGCCTGTGGCAGTATTGGGTACCGCGGCCGCCTTTATTGTCGGCTTTCGCAATAACGCCACCTACGACCGTGCCTGGGAGGCCCGCAAGATATGGGGCGCTATTGTCAACAGCAGCCGCAGCTGGGGCATCATGGCCAAAGACTTTGTACGGGCCACACCGCAAAACCCCATCAGCGATGAAGAGCGTAAGCTCATCAGCAAAGAACTGATTTACCGCCATGTGGCATGGCTTACGGCACTGCGCTACCAACTACGTGAGCCCCGTGCCTGGGAGACCATGGCGCAGCCGCATAATGTAGAGTTCAGGCGTACACACTTCATGATAGCGGAATGTAATGTTGATGCCATGCACACTACCCTGCGACAGCACCTGGCAGCTAGCGAGGTAGAATACATCATGGGTAAGAAGAACAAGGCTACCCAAATCATCAGCCTGCAATCTAAGCAACTAAGGGAGCTATCTGAACAGGGGCTGATAGAAAACTACCGCTACGTGGAGATGGAGCGCATGCTGGTGGACTTCTACGAGCAGCAGGGTAAATGCGAACGTATCAAAAACTATCCTTACCCACGCCAGTTCGCGACGCTCAATAAGTACTTCATCCGGCTCTTCGTGCTGATGATGCCCTTTGGCATGCTTCAGGTGTTTAGCGGCATGGCGGAATATATGGTATGGTTCACTATACCATTCAGTGCTTTGGTAGGTTGGGTATTTACCACGCTGGAAAAGATTGGCGAGTCAACTGAAAACCCATTTGAAGGCAATGCTAACGACGTGCCCATAACCGCACTCAGCCGTACTATTGAAATAGACCTGAAAGACATGCTGGACGAAGACAACCTGCCTGAGCCCATTAAGCCGGCGGGCAGCATTCTTACTTAGCCGTTTTTATTCACCTTCTTTTTGCGCAGCATATCCTGCAGCAGGTTGGCGGTAAGGCCGCCCATCAGGCCACCATATGGGGTCATCTTCCATGGGTCGGACTGGATGGCACATGTGCCGGATGTACAGCCTATAAACTGCCAGTATAGATATCCGCCAATGAGGCCGAGTATCACACCGGCGATGGTAATTGCGTTTTTGCGAATGAATGGTAACATAGTGCGAAGTTATGGGTTCGTGGTATTCTCTTTTGTGATGTTGGTTACATAAGCAGGGCATAAATTTTGTTAAGAATTGTTAACCGCGGAGGCGTGGAGAGATAGTTTTGTTCCTAAATGATGCCATGTTTTATTGCGTAATTTTTAAACCGCAGAGGCGCGGAGACGCAGAGGAGGAGTTTTGTTCCCAAATGATCCCATAATTTTTCATTTTACGCAGCCATTTTGCCCATTGGTATTTTGGAGGAATAGCTAAGGAAGTATTGCTGAAAGAAGTAGCGCATACAGTCGAAGAGGTCCATTTTGAAGGCTTCACGGTCTTTGCGGAGGGCGCCGTTGATTCGGCTGTTGATGTCGATACGGGCGTTGGTACAATCGTTGATGAGCAGGGGGCAGCCCTGGCGGCTGAGGAGCAGGCGGGGGTAAGAAGAAAAAATGCTGTTGAGTAGCATATAACTCTCGCCATGCGGCAGGTTGCGGCGGTGCAGGTTCATATGCCCGCGCGACAGGCCCAGGTAACTCTGTATCAGGCTGTAATAAGTAGTGTTAGTGTCGGCCATCGCCAGGTCGTGCCGGTTGCCGGATGCATCGCCCGTAACAAACAATGTATGATCAGGGAATGTCATCTTTATCTGCCTGCACAAATCTTCCAGCGAGCGTTTGGCAGAAAACTCCCTGATGAAATGAATGAAACTATCGTGCGCACCCTGGTGCAGGCTCATTTGCGCTGCTACACAGGTGAGGGGGTCTATATTAAAATCGAATGAGAGGTACACGGGGAATTTGGGTAATACAGGCAACCTTTCTACCGTATGCCTGTCGTGCTCGAAGGAAACCAGCCAGGGCTGCTCGTTGGTAAGTATGCCCCACTCGCCCAGGGCGTAAATACGGTACTGGTTGTTGTTGAAGAGGCTGATGTTTTCAATCTGCTGCTTATCCTGTTCTGTAAGAAAATTATTGTTTTTATACGTGCTGTGAATGATTTCCACATCCGGGTCTTCCCTATCGAAGAAGTGTTTTTTCAGCCAATGTTTTTCGTCAATAGGGTTGAAGGTGAGGGTAATTTGAATATTATCCCTGCCACGGGCGCGGCGGTTCAGCTCCATAAAATCCTCCAGAGTCAGTTCGGCTGCTTCTTCTACCAGTATGCGCGTCAGCCCCTCAAACGATTTCAGCTTGTCGGGGTCGTCCAGCCCTCGAAAGACTATTTCGGAACCGTTTTCTTTATGGGTAATAATGCGGTCGGTCTTGTTGAACTTAAATTTTTCTTCCAATTCCAGCTCGCGTATGCGGCTGAGGAAGGAAGGGATAACGGAGTCGCGCAAGGTATTGCCCACTTTGCGGATGACCAGTATTTTGATTGGGTGCATATCGGCACAGATAATTTCCTTTTGCGCCGCACTGAAGCTTTTGCCCGCGGCAGTGCCGCCGTAATTGATAACGAAACGTTTGTCGGTTTTAGCCAGTTGGTGGAATAATTGGCTGAATACAAACTTGTTGTACTTGTCGGGTACGTTCATGGTGATGATATTTACAGGTTTTTCAATGATACACCGTGTATCATTTATAATAGCAAATATACGTTATAAAAATCAAAAGTAAAAATTTAAAATTCAAAACAGCGCATGCCCTTGGTTATGTTATACCCTTAACCTTAAAAAGATTTAATGCCGAACGCAGGAATTTGGCACAGGGTTTGTATTTGTATCAGTAAGAATTTTTCTAAGGGTAGCCCCGCCATCCAAAATGGGGCAAAGGCATAGCGGTGCAACTGTGCCTGAGATGGGTATATAAAAGAGGCCGTCCCGGTATAAGCCGGGACGGTTCTTTACTCTATGAAAATGGCTGCGGCACGGTGCAAGTTGCCACAGTTGAAAACGGCTCTACTTACAGGAAAAGATGATCATTAACCCGCTACTAAAATAGCCCATGCATGTTACCACAGCATGAAGAAATTATTAATTATAACATCTGTTGCGGATTTTTTACAAATAATTGTGATAGACAATGCCTATTCCCATAAAAACTATAATTGATAAGAAAATGCGAGATGTGTTCCTTATTATTGTGACCCCATTAATAAAACCGCAACTAACTACACCGAATGAACTACAATGGTTTTCCATACCTGGCAGCAGAGCTATCTGCATTTGCCGTTGCCTGCGGCATATTCGTCATATCGTTGAAAGACGGTAAAATCGTACATTTCACTCCCGACGACGAAGCCCATTTTTACAACTGGCTGATAAGCACCAGTATAAGAGAGGTAGTGCCCGCCTGCTGACCCAAAAAGGCTGTAACACAATACCCGCCTGCATTTCACCTGTTGTACCAGATACCGTACCCAACCAGGGATGTTAAACGATGGTTATCACTATTTAAAGCCCATGTTAATCGAACTGCATTTTTTGCTTTAGGGGTGTACCCCACCCGATATTTGTATCATCAAAACAAGAAAGACAACCAACTACCATAAACACCCGCTGAGAAAACAGCCTGAAGTAATTGTACCAAAGGCACTGACAAAACATAAATAAAAAACACACGAACATGAATGCAGCAAATGCGGCAATAGCTATTTTATTTCCCGGCGTGAGGACGTCTGATATAGTAAACGGAGCCAAACAACACGGCGTAAGCATATTAATAAAAGAACTGTACGACCCCCAGAAAAATTACGCACGTTACCAGAAGAACCTGAGCCCCGTAGTAACCGGCACCGGCATCAGCCTGATGTTCGTATTCTCAGACGGCAGCAGCATGGTAGCCCACGACCGCAGGGATATCAATACCATCATGAAGAAAGTAACAGAGATACACGGCTGTGTACTGTAAACGATAAAGATTTTCCGGTTTTTATGGGTTAGCGCCTTTCGGGTATGTATATATCCGAAAGGCATTTTTTGAGCTAATCAGAATATACTGCGCCTGTTGTACACCGCATACACCACATACACTATTATACCCAGCAAAATCAACACGGGAACCGAAGCTGCTATCAAGGTAGTTTTATCCATAACAGGTAATTTTTTAGACTACATGGAAGTTACCGCCAAAGCCACAGATAATTGTCAGGATAATATCATTTAGAGCCGATAGCCTGATTATTTAATGTAACTTTCATGCAGATAAACACGCACAATGGAAAGTTTTAAGGATGCGAAATTTGCCCTGCTGATAGACGCAGACAATATATCGTCGAAATACATAGATGCCATAGTGGAGGAGACCACAAAGTATGGCACCTGCACCTACCGCCGTATATATGGCGACTGGGCCAAGCCACACCTGCGGGCATGGAAGGAAGTAAGCCTGAGCCATGCACTGGTAGCGGTGCAACAGTACAGCTATACATCGGCCAAAAACGCCACCGATACCGCCATGACCATAGATGCTATGGACATGCTGCACACAGCGCAGCTACAAGGCTTTATACTGGTAAGCAGCGACAGCGATTTTACCCCGCTGGCCATGCGCCTGCGCGAGGGCGGAAAAATAATAATAGGCATAGGCGAAGAAAAAACGCCCACGCCCTTTAAAGCAGCCTGCAACCAGTTTATACACCTGGAGAACATTATGGGCAGGGTGGACGATGAAAAAGACAGCACGCCTAAAGAGGCTACCCCTGTTACCAAAAAGCCAACCGTTGACCGCAAGACATTGAACCTGCTAAAGGCTACCATAGCCGACCTGGCCGATGATGATACAGGCTGGGTGAGCCTGGCCAGCGCGGGCAATACTATACTGAAGAAGAAGCCCGACTTTGACCCCCGCAGCTACGGGCATGGCAAGCTGCTGCAATTCTTCCGCAGCCTGGCGGAGTTTGAAGTGACGGACCGTAAAACAGAACGTGGCGACAGCAACTTTTTTGTAAGGGTGAAGACGGGGAAGAAAAGGAAGTAAACAAAGCACCTTATTTTTACATTCTATGAAACAGATACTACCCTTGATATTACTGCTGTGTATAACCACCGCAGCCTGCAAAAGAGAAAAGGAGCATTGCTGGAGCTGTAAGTACACCTACACAGGCAGCGGCCAACCCGACAAAACAGGTGACACGACACTATGCAACTTTACCCAAACAGACATAAAACTTCGATCGG
>JACFNS010000031.1:0-12008 GCA_019454705.1 Taibaiella sp.
TATAGTAGCTCAGCAGCGCAGTAGGCAGCAGCAGGAAAATAAGTTTGGCCAGTAGCTCGTTTACCGGCGTAGCTCTTTGTATATTCATATACCTGAAGCCCTAAATTTAGGATAAATAATTACAGGGGCTTTGTTAAAAATGGATGGTTATATCTTATCCAGCACAAATGAGTAACGTCCTTCAGCCCTTTCTGCCGAAAACCGTATTTTCTTATTGCTGATGCTGGCATTCTTGCCATGCCAGTAGTAGGTGTTGCCGCCCCTGTTATTGCTTTTTATGTCTATGATTATGGTGTAGTCGTTGTTGGAATTAGAATTCCCATCATCATCTGTAGTGGTATAAGTTTCGGTTACCACATCATATTTACCAAAGTAGGTGATAGAATTGTTCTGGTCTATCAAAGCAGCTTCCTTCTTATCGTTCAGTTGCAATATCATATTATTGTATTCCTGTGTCCGGTTGTCCGACTTCAGGAAGCCGTTGTGCAGGGTTACCTTCTCGAATTTGTACTGGCCGATAGCGCGTCTTTCGGCTTCTGTCAATCCATCGTTTTTCTCGCAGGCAGCCATCAATAATATTATTGCTGACAATGATATATGGAGTATGCTTTTCATACTACAATTTTATGCAATAAATAGACAGAAAGCTAAGACTGTAGCCTGTTACAGCGTTAAAATAATGCTAAACCCTTATTATATATCTATACGGATTATCAGCAGGATATGAACATTAACTAATTATTTACCAACATAGGGCGCAGGCCTTGTATTCCCATTATTAAGAAAACGTTATCTTAGGCACGTTTTAAAAATATTTAAGTAAAAATGATTCAGGAAAAAGCAAATCCGGTTAAGCTGTCTCATGGCGACCTGGATGAAAAAACAAAACAGATGTTACAGAAATTCAAGATTGTTACCGTTATCGGTTCCGGCACAATGGGCAATGGTATCTGCCACGTTTTCGCGCAAAGCGGCTTTAATGTGCACATGATGGACATCAGGCAGGAAGCGCTGGATAAAGCGGTAGGTACCATTGGCAAAAACATGGACCGCCAGATAGCCAAACAATCTTTGACAGAAGAACAAAAACAGGACTCACTCAACCGCATTACTACCTATACAGATATGGCAGAAGCGGTGAAAGATGCTGACCTGGTAATTGAAGCTGCTACAGAGAACATTGACCTGAAAGTAAAACTCTTCCAGCAACTGGATGA
Source organism: Taibaiella sp. (assembly GCA_019454705.1). Classification (GTDB taxonomy): domain Bacteria; phylum Bacteroidota; class Bacteroidia; order Chitinophagales; family Chitinophagaceae; genus UBA5543. The sequence continues at coordinate 1,218 of JACFNS010000031.1, forward strand.
GCTTTGCCCGCCGCACACCATACTGGCTACCAATACTTCTTCTATCTCTATTACACGTATAGGTTCTTATACCAAGCGCCCGGGACAGGTAATAGGTATGCACTTTATGAATCCCGTGCCTGTAATGAAGCTGGTGGAAATCATCAACGGCTACGCTACAACAGAGGATGTAACTCAGGTGATACACGACTTGTCAAAATTCCTGGGTAAGGTGCCTTGCGTAGTGCAGGATTACCCCGGTTTCGTTTCTAACCGCATATTGATGCCTTTGATCAACGAAGCCATCATTACGTTGCAGGAAGGCGTTGCCGGTGTTGAAGAGATTGACACAATCATGAAGCTGGGTATGGCTCACCCTATGGGCCCACTGCAACTGGCAGACTTCATTGGACTGGATACCTGCTATTCTATCATGAACGTACTGCACATGGGCTTCGGTAAGCAGAAGTATGCACCAGCTACACTATTGGCCAATATGGTGCAGGCAGGCTACCTGGGTGTGAAGAGCGGCGAAGGCTTCTACAAATACACCCCCGGCAGCAAAGAGCTGGTTGTCAGTTCACGCTTCCAGACTAAGAGGTGGTAGTTTGCTAAATTCAAAAGTAAAAAGTAAAAATTCAAAAGCGGTGGCTATGGCTGCCGCTTTTTGTTTTTCCCCCTAAAGGGGAGACACGTTATGACTCAATTCTTTCCCGCACTAGTGAAAAATATTCCACAAGATTAGTCTCCCCTTTAGGGGGAAAGGAGGAATACTCACGTTGTGGGATAAAATTTAAAAACTAAGATTCATATCAGATATGAATACAATGGAAAGTGTTCTTCTATTAGTGCTTTGGAGAACAGTATATTCTTTCCACTACTTCAAATTTATCTTCAGTTCCAGAAGGCCTTGAATAATCAATATTGTAAAGCTTCTCAACGGTACAATTACAGTTATTGTTGGTCATAAAAATTCTAATGATTTTTGAGTCTCCTGCGATGTTTGAATGCCTAATATTGTTAATAATAAAACCGTCTGATTTTAATCTTTCTACTATTTCTATTCTTTCATTTTCATCAGTATTGTAATAAACCAGACTGTCATAAATATCTGCAAATACAGTAGGTTTAATTGTACAAAAGTCTTGGTCAAAATCAAATGTCTTATAACTAACTTCCCTAAAATCATTTTCACTCATCTTCCCATACTTGAAACTGTAGTTTCTATCCTTCCCTTGAAACGAATTGATGATCTTAAAGGAAGTTACATCTGCTCCATATATGATCTGATTTTTATTTATTATGTATTTTTTTGTCTTTCCCCAATTATCATCAAGGGGAACAAAGTCTCTTATATCATCAAGAAAGACAGTATCTTTTCCGTGGATAAGTAAATTCCCCGACTTTGCCCAAGGGTATTTTATTAATTCGATCTTATCTGGATTAACTCCTTTAATAGCACAATCGTTTAGATTGTTATAAAAGCCAAAAAAATAAGCCGCGTCTTTGTCTCTGAAAATATAGTTCCCAATAAATTCAAAAGTGTTAGGCTCAATGTTCTTAATAAGTTCTCCGTCCATAAACAAGTGATTTTTATCCATGCCAAACTCGAAATTGCAATCACAGTCTAAGGATAACTTCTGAAAAGTCTTCGCGTCGGCCAACTCAATTATTCGCTTATTTTGCCCGCTTCCTTCATTCCAATATTCATAATAAACTTTATCTCCTTCAACTTTGTAGCCATGCCTACAGCTTGTCAAAATTAAAATTGTAAATAATATTATTATTAGTTGTTTCATTGTTATTACGAAGTATCTATTAAAATTACCATCAACTCATATAGAGATGCAAGAGTACCATCTATTTGTCACAAAATAGAACCCCGTAGAATTTTCTTTGTCCCGTTAGGGTCTTCGGTACGAGACCCTGACGGAAGTTGGTGAAATTTGCGAGGCAGCTATGTTCTTAGTTATTTCCTCTTCTTACTCGCCTTCGCTTTCTTGTTAAACTCCAGGCACAGCTTTATCCAATAGTCCATGTCCGATTTCTTTTTTATGCCGTCTTCGTGTACAAATACATAACCCTTCATGGGCCTGCCTGTAAAATCCATTGGGCGTGCGCCGTTGCGTTCTACAGCTTCATCATATATGTCAGGGTCTATCCGGCACATAATTTCATCCTGGTTCACGCCTATGCACATCTTGTCGTTTACCATAAAGCACAAACCGCCAAACATGCGTTTCTCTTCTATCTTCTTTCCCCCGCCCAATGCTTCACGTACGCGGTCAGCTATTTTTTCAGAGTAAGCCATAGATGTGGTTTTATTTCTTTTTACCCGGGTATTTTTTCTTCGTGTGTTTCACAGAAGCGATGGTCATTTTCTTCAGGATGCCCAGGTCTATATCCGCCAGTTTGTTGACATACACACAGGCAACCGCTGCCTTGTGCTTGCCGAGTTTCGCCAATAGTTCATCTCTCCCGGGAAATTCAGGTTCAAAATACAGTGACAGGGCAGCTTTACGGGGTGAAAACCCGGCTAAAGGTGCATCACCCTCGCGCCCGCTCTCATATTTGTAATGATAATTGCCAAAGCCAATGATAGTCGGCCCCCACATATAGGGTTCATGGCCCGTCACTTCCCTAATCATATTGATGAGGCAATTACTGTCCTGTTTTTTCTGCTCAGGCAAGGCATTGATAAACGCCTCTACGCTGGCGCCAGTTGGAGATGTTTTGTTTTTACTGCTGGCCATATAGCTAAGTTACTGCATAAACCTATTATTTACCCCTAACAGGGCGTGGCCGCTTCAGCGATATTTGGTTATCTTAGCGGACTTTCAATTTAAACACTACTTAATATAACAATGAGGAAATTAGCATTATCCATTGCATTGGTACTGCCACTGTTCAGCTTTGCACAGGACGACCTGATTAACAAAATCAAAGACAACAAAAGCGACAGCGCCAAAAAGAAATTTGAATTCAAACATATCATCAACCTGGAAACTACCGATGTAAAAAACCAGGGTAAATCAGGCACCTGCTGGAGTTACAGCACCAACTCCTTCCTGGAGAGCGAGATGATACGTATGGGCAAAAAGCCGGTAGATATAGCTGAAATATATACCGCCCGTTGCGTGTACAAAGAGCGCGCGGATGCCTTTGTGCGTATGCACGGTGAGTTTTCTTATGGCGATGGTGGTGCCTGCCACGATGTGATTAATATGTACGCCAAATACGGCGCTTTGCCGCAGAGTGTGTACAGCGGTTTGAATTACGGAACAGATAAAAACGTTTTCGGCGAAATGCAGGGCATACTGAAAGCGATGCTGGATGTGGTAGTGAAAAACCCGAACAAGAAAATAACACCTAACTGGAAGAAAGCTTTTGAAGGTGTATTGGATGCCTACCTGGGACCCGTACCGGAAACATTTGAATACCAGGGTAAATTATATACCCCTAAAACATTCGCTAAGAATGTGGTGGGTATCAATCCGCAGGATTATATGGAGTTCTCATCCTTCAGCTACCAGCCATACTACGAAAAGACCATGCTGATGGTGCCCGACAACTGGAGCCTTGATAAGGTGTACAACCTGCCGCTGAATGACATGATACCCATTATAGACAATGCGCTGAAAAACGGCTATACAGTAGCATGGGCTACCGATGTGAGTGAGAAATACTTCAGCTGGAAAAATGGTGTGGCATTTGTGCCTGAAAAAGATTGGGATGATATGGAAGAAGAAGAGCAGAAAGCGCTGTTCAACGGACCGAAGCCTGACCGTAAGATAACAGAAGAAGCCCGCCAGGAAGCTTTTGACAACTACACCACTACCGACGACCACGGTATGCATATAGTTGGCCTGGCTGAAGACCAGAATGGTAAACAATACTATATAGTAAAAAACAGCTGGGGAGAGAAGAATGATTACAAGGGTTATATCTACGTAACCAAGGCATACGTTCAGTATAAGACAACTGCTTTCCTGGTACACAAGGGTGCAGTGCCGGCAAACATTATGAAGAAGCTGAAAGTGTAGAAATCCTTTGTGTAAATATTATTGAGAGGGGTGCTGCACAGCATCCCTCTTTTTTGTTGTAAGAAGTAGCAGATTATTCCAGGTGGCAGATGTAATCCGTACCGGTGTACAGGCCACGTTGCGGTTGCGATTCACACTCTTCCTTGGCATTCTTTTTAGTATCCTTTATCTCAAAAGAAGGCGTAGTATAGTTAAGCGCAGGGCTGTAGCAACTGCACTTGTATGTTTTTTGGCAGGAAGTAAAAGTAAAAGCCGATACAACAAAGACTGAAAAAATAATATACTGCTTCATGTTTATCGAGTATTTTTTTAAATATATGAAAATAACCCGCCATAAACAAGGGGGTATTGCTAATTTCGTCCGGTTAATTGAAACCAACTATGGGCATAGCAGATAAATTGAGACTGATGAAACAAGCAAAAGCAGATGAGAACCTGAAAGCAGGGCATATGTTCCTGGCAGAAAACAAAAAAAGGGATGGTGTGACAGAGTTGCCCAGCGGACTGCAATACGAAGTAATAACAGAAGGGGAGGGTGAAAAGCCTACTGCATATAATAAAGTTACCTGCCATTATCATGGTACATTGATAAACGGGACTGTATTCGATAGTTCTGTAAGAAGGGGGCAGCCTGCTACTTTTCCTTTGAACATGGTGATTAGCGGCTGGACTGAAGGATTGCAACTGATGGGCGTAGGCAGCAAGTATCGTTTCTTTATACCCCCGCACCTGGCCTATGGCGACAGGCAGGTAAGCGCTGAGATAGGCCCTAATAGTACCCTGATATTTGAAGTGGAGCTGCTTGGTATTAACTAACCTTATTGCTGCGTAGCTGTGTAGATAACATTTACCGTGTAATTACCGGCCGGGAAGTTATAACCCGGATTAGCACGATATTCAACATTGAAAGTTTTATTGCCTCCCGCTGTTGCGTTGCTTACCAATGTCTGGTTAGATGAAGACAGTGTTCTGAACTTATTATTAAAATTATTTGCCACACTACCGCCGGTATTGTTGTTGGTAACTTTCAGGAACAATGTATTGCTAACATTCATCCGGGGGGCGGGGGTAGTGTTGCCGCTGTATGTAAACCTTGAAGCACTCGTTTTTACCTGTACCCTGAAACGCTTGTTGGTTCTTACTTTCAATTGGTATGGCTCCGAGTTGACACCATTGGCGTAATCGTTAACATTGTTGAACGCCAATGAAACCGTACCGCCGGCGGCATTATTGGTAGCGCTGAAGGTAATGTCTATGGCATTACTCATTACAAGTTTCGCAGATTGTGATGCACTTTCAGCCTCATTTACCTGCTGTGCAAAGGCTATACCTGCCCCCGCAACCATTAATAATATGAGTGTAATCTTTTTCATCTCTATCCTTTTTTGAATTTGGCGCCATCCTCATAGCGGCTAATTGTCAGGACAAATATCCATACTACCACACAGCTATGCTATAAATAGCTGCTTTGTTAACTCCTGCTTTACATACAGACAACAAGCTATTAACATTCGTCTTATCTGTTTTGTGGACAATCTCAACTTTGTAAATATTTGAAATTCAAATTGATATAATACACAAAATACTTTCTTTGAAATAATATTTGCTGCATTATAATTATTATTACCTTTGTATTATTCAAATGGAATAATACTTATTGGTTAGTATGAAGGATATTACAGAATACAAGACCCGGTTGCTGGAGGCCTGGGAAGAGACATATAAGAAAGGACAGCTTACTTTATGGGTATTCCTTGCGTTGAAAGAAGGAGAGAAATATGTAGATGAAATTAAGGCCTTTGTAGAGGAAAAGACCAAAGGAACACTTACCTGCGAAGAACAAAGCCTGTACCGCACCCTAAGGAAATATAAAGAGCTGGAGATGGTGGATTATACAACAAAGCCGGGACAGGGTGGGCCTGAAAGAAAATATTATTACCTGACTGAAATGGGGATAGAACTCCTGCAGATGTTCACCCGGCGGAATATCAACCTGTTTTTCCAGCCGGAGATAAAAGATTTAATGTTTTAAAATCAAGTTATATGAATTTCATCAACAAGTACATTATCAGTTTTACATTGCTGGCTATGGTATTCAGCACGTCATTTTATTTCGGTATGGAATACATGGCTAACAATAACCTGCACAGCAGTTTATGGATTATTTCCCTGGCTTATGCTGTGGCGCTGTTCCTGGCAGGGCTATTTATCGGACGTAAGGATATTTACGAGGGGCATATGGGGCTAAACTACCACATGGCTACATACCTGGTTTGCAATATTGTGCCCATATTGCTGATGGCCGCCGGCCTGTTAACTGTATTTACCTACAGTAGTGTGTTATCTATGTCGCTTTTCTGGGGTTTGTTTGCAATACCGCATATCATACTGTACTTCGTACGCAGGAAGAGAAATATCAGGGGTTTCGACAAGAAGGAACTCTTTGATTGACAGTACATATAAGAGATGCTAATAATTGCATGTGTATTACCTATTATTGTATATACATTAGTTGTGTACCTTTGTATCAACATTGATTTTAAAAGTACATACTATGGCACAGACAAAATGGGCATTAGACCCTTCGCACAGCGAAATCCAGTTTAAGGTGAAACACCTGATGATAACTACGGTTACGGGTTATTTCAAAAACTTTGATGCAACAGCCACCACGGATGGTGATGATTTCACTACAGGTGGTATCAGCTTCGATGCAGATATCAACTCAATAGATACGAACAACGAGCAAAGGGACGGACACCTGAAGTCGTCGGACTTTTTTGATGCTGGCAATCACCCTAAAATGACATTTACCAATGGTAAGTTGACCGGCAGCGGTGATGAATACACCCTGCATGGCGACCTGACTATACGCGGTAATACCAAGCCGGTACAACTGAAAGTGGAATACGGCGGTATAGCCCAGGACCCGTACGGACAAACTAAAGCAGGTTTTACACTGAATGGTAAAATCAGCCGTAAAGAATTTGGCCTGACATGGGATGCGGTAACAGAAGCCGGCAATGTAGTAGTGAGCGACGACGTAAGAATAAACGCAGAGATACAGTTAGTAAAGCAGGGGTAAACAAAAGGGTGTGTGATTAGTGTGGTTTTAGGGTGGGGTAGCCTTGGCTGCTTCACCCTTTTTACTTACAACCACTTAAACGGATTCCTGCGGCCCATAAGGACATAGCGCTTCATGTTCATCCAGAAGGCGAGTACCATGTACACTATAATAGGAGAACCCAGTGTAAGGAAGGATATATAGATAAACCACAACCTGATGCGCGATGAGGCAACGCCCAGCCTGTCGCCTATTGCTGCGCACACGCCAAAGGCCTTCCACTCAATAAAGTTCTTAATATCGTATAATGGTTTCATGTATAGCCATGTAAAAATACTAAAATCAAACGGAAGATAACAAGCGGTATTGTTATAGTATTGATATATTAGCAGGGTATGGACGCTTATATAGACATACATACGCATAAGCAGTCGGCGACAGGGTTGTCTGTAATCAACCGGCATGAAGACTTTGCACAGGCGCTTGACGGCGTTACCTGTTCGCTGGGGGTGCACCCATGGTATATACAGGCGGATGCACCTGATACACAGCTTGCAAACCTGCGGCAATACGCAGCTTTACCAAACGTCATAGCTATAGGAGAATGCGGGCTGGACAAAGCAACTGATACGGATTGGCAATTGCAGGGCAGGGTATTCGCAGCACAAATAGCACTGGCCAATGAACTGAACAAGCCCCTGGTTATACATTGTGTACGTGCCTATGAAGAGGTGTTGGATATACTACACGACAGTCAAGTAGCAGTGCCGGTGATATTCCACGGGTTCAATAAGAACGCACAATTGGCGGAAAGGCTGATTAATGCCGGGTATTACCTGTCATTCGGAGCGGCGTTGCTGAATGAAGGTTCCTACGCAGCTAAGGCTCTTACCCATATACCATTAGAGCGGATATTCCTTGAAACCGATGACTCGGCAGTGCCCATAGAGCAGATATATGAAACAGCGGCCGGGTGGTTGAAAACCGGCAAAGATGCCCTTATTTTGCAGCTTCAAAATAACTTCAGCAGGGTATTTAATATATGAAAGACAGAAGCTGGTTGTCGCGTACAGAACTATTGATAGGCAATGAAAGGCTGGACAAGCTCATCAATGCGAATGTGCTGGTAGTGGGCATGGGCGGTGTCGGCTCCTTTGCGGCGGAGTTTGTAGCACGAGCAGGGGTAGGACGCATGACCATTGTGGACGGTGACGTGGTGGACCCCAGCAACCGCAACAGGCAGTTGCCCGCGTTGGCTACTACACATGGCCAGTCTAAAGCAGACATCATGGCGGAGCGCCTGCTGGCTATCAACCCCGAGCTCCAACTGCGCAGCATCAAAGAGTTCATTACCCCTGAAAAGGTAGATGATGTACTGGACACCGACTATGACTATGTGATAGACGCCATAGACAGCATCACTCCAAAAGTCACTTTCATAAAAGCCGCCCGGGCAAAGGGTTTGCGCATTGTCAGCTCGATGGGGGCGGGTGCTAAACTGGACCCCACACAACTGCGGGTAGTGGACATATCCAAAACATACAATTGCCCTTTTGCACAACAGATACGCAAGAAGCTGAAAGAGGCCAACATCCGGAAGGGTATCAAAGTGGTATTCTCTCCTGAAGAGCCGATTAAAGAATCGCTGATGCTGACGGATGGCAGTAATTTCGAGAAATCTGCATACGGTACTATCTCATACTTGCCTGCCACCTTTGGCGCCTGTGTTGCGTCGGTAGCCATCAGGGATTTGATGGAAAGCTAAAGCCAGGATATATAAGTTAAGAAAGCCACCGATTAAGGTGGCTTTCTTGTTGTATGAGTTACTTAGCAAACTCGGCGCGGATAACATTCAGCGCACCGCCAGCTTTGAACCACTCTATCTGTTGCTCGTTGTAAGTGTGGTTCACTTTTATTTCGTGCGTACTTTCGTCGCTGTGGTGCAGCACTACTGTGAGCGGCACACCGGGAGCGAAAGTATTCAAGCCTACGATGTCTATTACATCGTCTTCTTTTATCTTATCGTAGTCGGCCTTGTTGTCGAAAGTCAGCGCCAGCATACCCTGTTTTTTCAGGTTGGTTTCGTGGATACGGGCGAAGCTCTTCACCAATATAGCCCTTACACCCAGGTGGCGTGGCTCCATGGCTGCGTGCTCGCGGCTGCTGCCCTCGCCATAGTTCTCGTCGCCTACTACTATGCTGCCTACCCCGTGCGCCTTGTAGTGACGCTGTACAGCAGGAACGGCATCGTATTCGCCTGTCAGCTGGTTCTTTACTTTATTGGTTTCATTATTGAAGGCGTTGATAGCACCTATCAGCATGTTGTCTGATATATTGTCCAGGTGGCCACGGAATTTCAACCATGGGCCCGCCATAGATATATGGTCGGTAGTACACTTGCCGAAAGCTTTGATGAGCAACCTCAAGCCGCGCAGGTCTGTACCTTCCCAAGGGGCGAATGGCGCCAGCAGTTGCAGGCGTTTGCTATCGGGGTGAACAATCACATTTACATTGCTGCCATCGGCTGCAGGGGCCTGGTAGCCCGCATCTTCCACCGCGAAACCTTTAACCGGCAGTTCCAGGCCTTTAGGTTCGGCCAGCATTACTTCTTCACCGTTCTCGTTTACCAGTTTATCTTTCATTGGGTTGAAGCCCAGTTTGCCCGATATGGCGAATGCGGTAACGATTTCAGGAGAGGCAACGAAAGCATGTGTTGAAGCGAGGCCGTCATTGCGCTTGGCAAAGTTGCGGTTAAAAGAAGTTACGATTGTATTCTTACGGGTTGGGTCGTCGATGTGACGCGCCCACTGGCCGATGCAGGGGCCGCATGCGTTGGCCAGCACTACGCCGCCCATTTTGTCGAAAGTATCGAGGAAGCCATCACGCTCGATGGTATAACGCACCATTTCAGAACCCGGGGTGATAGTGAACTCGCTCTTCGCCTTCAGGCCCTTTGCCATTGCATCTTCAGCTATTGCAGCAGAGCGGGAGATATCTTCGTAAGAGGAGTTGGTACAAGAACCTATCAGCGCCACCTCTACATTCTCCGGCCAGCCGTTAGCTTTCACTGCTTCAGCCATCTGGCTTATGGGTGTAGCCAGATCCGGCGTGAAGGGGCCGTTTACGTAAGGCTCCAGTTCGTCCAGGTTGATTTCTATCAGTTGGTCGTAGTAGGCTTCGGGGTTTGCATATACCTCGTCATCGCTGCGCAGGTGTTGCTTAATGCTATCTGCCAGAGATGCCACATCAGCACGGTCGGTGCCGCGCAGATAATCACCCATCTTGTTGTCGTAAGAGAAGATAGAGCAAGTAGCGCCTATCTCAGCACCCATGTTACAGATAGTGCCTTTACCCGTACAGCTCAGGCTTTCAGCACCCTCGCCAAAGTATTCTACAATAGCGCCCGTACCACCTTTTACAGTCAGTATGCCCGCTACTTTCAGTATTACGTCTTTTGCTGATGTCCAGCCGCTCATTTTGCCAGTCAGCTTCACACCTATCAGCTTAGGCATTTTCAGTTCCCATGCCAGGCCTGCCATTACATCCACAGCATCAGCACCACCTACACCTATCGCTATCATACCCAGGCCGCCCGCGTTGGGGGTATGGCTGTCGGTACCTATCATCATACCACCGGGGAAAGCATAGTTTTCGAGCACTACCTGGTGGATGATACCCGCACCGGGTTTCCAGAAACCAATGCCA
>JACFNS010000031.1:12018-12867 GCA_019454705.1 Taibaiella sp.
TATAGAAGCGAGGAAGTCGTATACTTCTTTGTTCACGTCGTTGGCTGTTGCCAGGTCGGCATCGGCACCCACTTTTGCCTGTATCAGGTGGTCGCAGTGTACCGAGCTGGGTACGGCTACCTGGTCGCGGCCGCAGGTCATGAATTGTAACAATGCCATTTGCGCAGTAGCGTCCTGCATAGCCACACGGTCGGGCGCGAAGTTGACATATGCCTTACCACGTTCGTAAGCCGCACTTGCCGGCTCAAATACGTGTGCGTACAGTATTTTTTCGGAAAACGTAAGCGGGCGGCCCAATAGCTGCCTGGCTGTATTTACTTTCTCGGGAAACTCTGCGTAAACCTTCTTAATCAGGTCGAAATCAAATGCCATTGAAAATTCAGATTTGGGGGTTAAACTTTTTTCATTTTGCCGTGCGAAATTACCGAAAATCGGACAGTTTAGGAAATTTGGGATTGGGTTAATTTGGTTGTATAGTTAATGCGGTAATAGGATAATGTGGTAATGCGATAATTAGGGTTAATTGGTGATTGGTTAAATTGTTCCTTTGGGGTACAAATCTGCCTGTTTTTGGAACAAAATGTTCCCGGTTCCGCACAAAAAAGTGATATGATATAATCTTTTTGTATGCATAGGAATTTGGTTGTAATGTTTTTCTGTGATTTGTTCCCAATTGTTCCCTGATTTTTGAAATATTTTTTTCGGGAGCAAAAAAATCTTCCGGGTGGGGTGTTTAGGATGTTGGGGTGATTGATTAATGGGTACCGTGTTGTTGGTTTCATGGGTATTGGCGTTTTTTAAGTATCCCGCATACCGAAATAGTCGGAACAGGCGGGCGGTATTTACAAT
>JACFNS010000032.1 GCA_019454705.1 Taibaiella sp.
AAACGTCATTGTTGAGGCTGACCTTAACCGGTTTCACGCTATAACCTTTCCGGTACAGCAGCCTGATAAACTCCAGGTCGAAAAGATACCTGTCGATAGTAGTTGAAAGAAATACCGGCTGCACACTTTTCTTAAAACCCTTCAACCCGCATTGAGTATCTGTGACAGGTATGCGGAAGAACATACTGATAAGGCCACGTAATATCTGCGATATATACCTCCGCACAGGAGGTACTTTTGCATAATAGTGTTCATCTTTGATGCCCGGAGCTGCATCACATTGTCCGTAGTGCAGGGTGCCGTATATACTCACCACGCTGTCCACCGAGTAGGGGAAATCTACATCAGTGTATATTATAATGTCGGACTGGGCTTCTGCAATGCCCTTTCTCAACGCGTATCCTTTGCCCCTGTTCTCGGCATAACTAATATACCTGAAAGCCGGGATGTCCTGCTTTAATGTATTGATATCACTATCTGAAATATTGGCTGTACTGCCGTCATTGACCAATATTACTTCCACCTCTACCCCAAGTCTTTCAACTATAGCGCTGTACTGCTCAACAATACGAGCCGCCCAACCGGGCTGCGGATTGTAACAAGGTAGTACTATGGTGCATGACAAATAATTGCTCAAAACCGACTGTGGTAAGTATGGTAAATATACTGGTTATTCAGGCAAATAGCCTACCACTCCATACCGGGGTAAGCACGTTGTATGAACTGCAATTCAGCCAGTATATAGCCCAGGTGTTCCGAATGCCTGACATCCTTGCCCCCATCCTGTAGCCTTGTACCTTCAGGTAGTTGTAGTGTAGCTTCATCTATAATACTAACTATGTCCTGCTTCCATTGGCTGTGTAGTGCAGCGGCGTCTACACCCGTTTTACCGTCTGCCATTTCCTGCTCTACATCCGTCATACGGAACATTTCTCCCGTAAACGGCCAAAGATCATTGAGGGCGGCCTGCATTTTTTCATGGCTCTCCTGCGTGCCATCGCCCAGGCGTATTACCCACTCGCTGCTCCAGCGCTTGTGGTAGGTCACTTCTTTCAGCGACTTTTCGGCCACGGCTGCCAGTTGCAGGTCATTACTCTTTTGCAGTTGGGTATAATAGAGGTGATTGAAAGTATCAAAGTAAAAAGCACGGGCCACTGTAGTTGCCCAGTCTCCATTAGGTTGTTCTGTTATCAACAGGTTGCGAAAATCCCAACCATCGCGCAGATAGGCCAGGTCATCTTCATCTATATTTTCGCCCTTCTTTACCTTCTCTTCCAATGCTACCGAAAGGAACATGCCCTGCTTTTCGGCAAGTGGCAATGCGTTAAATAAATTGGCGGCGTGTTGGTAAAATCCTCTTGCCTGCCCCAGGAAGTCGAGCGAAATATTTGTGAGCGCTATATCCTGCTCGAGAACAGGGCCATGCCCGCACCACTCACTCAACCTATGGCCGTAAATGAGTGCGTTATCTGCCAGTTGCAGTGTATATAGAATCCTGTTTTTCATAAACGGCAGATTACATATGTGTTAGTTCGTCAGGCAAATCGTAAAAAGTAGGATGCCTGTATATCTTGTCGTTTGCAGGGTCAAACATAGCTCCTGAACTATCGGGGTCGGATGCGTGAACATGCTTGCTTTCTACTACCCATATACTTACACCTTCCATACGGCGGGTGTACACATCACGTGCATTTTCAATAGCCATCTGCGCGTCTATAGCATGCAGGCTCCCGGCATGTTTATGGTCCAGGCCTGCTTTGCTGCGGATAAATACTTCCCACAACGGCCATTCGTTTTTATTACTATTCTGTTCAGGCATAGATATTGTCAACCTTTCTTATAAATTATTTACGCAGCCTTTGTATCAGATTTGGCTCGTTGCTTTCTTTTTTCTGAGTAGGCTAATGCAGCATCTCGCACCCACTGGCCGTTTTCCCATGCTTTGGTACGGGCTTCGAGGCGTTCTTTATTGCAGGGGCCATTGCCATTTACTACGTTCCAGAATTCCTCCCAGTTGATTTCGCCAAAATCATAGTGGCCCCTTTCTTCATTCCATTTCAAATCGGGGTCGGGCAATTTCATACCCAGTATATTACATTGTTCTACTGTTACATCTACAAACCTCTGGCGCAGTTCGTCATTAGTAAAACGCTTTACACGCCACCTCATGCTCTGCTCAGTATTAGGGCTGTTGTCATCAGACGGTCCAAACATCATGAGCGATGGCCACCACCAGCGGTTGATGGAATCCTGTACCATCTTACGCTGTATTTCAGTGCCTTTAGACATTTGCAACAATATCTCGTAGCCCTGGCGCTGGTGAAAACTTTCTTCTTTACATATACGCACCATAGCGCGTGCATATGGCCCATAAGATGTACGGCACAGCGCCACCTGGTTCATAATAGCTGCACCATCTACCAACCAGCCGATGGCGCCCATATCGGCCCAACTGGTGGTGGGGTAATTAAATATCGAAGAATATTTCGCCTTACCTGTATGCAATTGCTCATACATTTCGTCGCGCGTAATCCCTAAAGTTTCAGCAGCACTGTACAGGTACAGGCCATGCCCGGCTTCGTCCTGTACTTTGGCCAGCAACACCGCTTTGCGGCGCAGGCTTGGGGCGCGTGTTATCCAGTTGCCCTCTGGCAGCATACCCACTATCTCGCTGTGTGCGTGTTGCGATATTTGGCGTATGAGTGTTTTGCGATAATTATCTGGCATCCAGTCGCGCGGCTCAATGGCTATCTCCCTGTCAATCTTCTCGTCAAATGCCTGCTGGAAATCACGTACCGTCATAGCTATCCATTTAGTTTATACACAAATATAAGACGAAAGGGTTAAAGTAAGGAAACGCCCTTATTTATGTTATTTATAGGCACATATACATCACTACTGGGCAAATATGAACCTGAATGTGATACCAGCCCTTGTAGTAGTAATGGGGAACGAACTGGTTATATATGGTATACTCCTGCGCCTGTCGTAAAATAGCCTGATGGTAAGTTTATCGCTAACTATATAGTTGACAGACGGCGAAATAGTAATTACTTTCTGCCCCCGTGTCACTACACTCAGGTTTTGTGCCAGGTAGTTGTTGTTAGTTTTATCATCCCTTACTGATACGTCTACTTTCACATTCAGGTCATTCTTCAGTTGCTTTACACCAAACACCTCGAATGGCAATATCAGCCCTTTTATACGATAACCTAATCCTGCCACATATTCAGTACTGTTTGTTTCACTCACCTGGTAGTCTATAAGGCTAAGGCTGACTGTACGCGACTTGCGGTACTCAAAACTGGCCTGCATATTGTTTTTAAAGGCTGCATCGAAGCCTATCAGGGGGTTCAACTGTTCTGATATGGTGATATTGGGTACCTGGAAAAAAGGCACAAAGTTACCTGAGTTCGAATCGATAAACGACGGGAAACCGAGATTGTAAATATCCTGGTAGTAGAGTGCTGATACAAAACTGTTCATAGACAATGTACCCGTATATGCATGGTTTACCACCACATTGCTGGCTATGTTTGCTATAGCCGGCACTTTCGTCAAGCCATTGTAGCGGGCGCGCCAGTTGGGCATTGGCTTGTATGCTTTGAAGGGGTTATTGCGGATATTGCGGTTGTCGTAATTAATGAGGCCCACCTTTTTAGCATCTTTACCAGTATATGCTGCTATGAATGAAGGTATCAATACATCCTGCGAATATTCAGTATAGCCTTTCGAATAATCCTGGTTATTAGGGTCGCGAGCGCCGTTTACATAAGGGTTGTTAGTACCCAGCCTTTCAGAGATGATTTCCCGGTTATTCATCAGGTCGGTAAAAGCCGCTGAATTGACACCTCCACTTTTGAAGAGCGTACTCAACCCGATGTATGATACAGTAAAGGAACCTGTCTCATATATATTATTGTGTGTAAACTCGCCTGTACCGCCAAAGGTCGTGTCTTTAAACAATTCGTTAAGTGACTTGCTATAGGTTTGCGTTACTGTCATATCTACACGCAAGTCCTTTATAGGCTCAAAAGTGGTTACCAGGTTGATGCTCTGTTGATACTGTTGCTGGAATAATGTGTTGAATAACGAATCCCTGCTCAGCCTGTTCTGTCTTGCCTGGCCCTCCAACCACGGCCTGTCAGGCTGATAGCCGTATACAAATGCAAAACCAGGTGCCATGGTACGATCGTTGATACCCATAAAACGGGTACTGTCCATATAACCCGGCAGAGTAGTTCCTGAGTTTTCTGTCAGGTTAACAGTAGTACGTTTTACCATGGTGATCAGTCTTCCTCCAAATCTTTCCAGGTCATTTACTTCAGGTGTGGTGTTACGCTTCTTCTTCCTTTCTTCCTTTTTCTTGCGTTTGGCTTTTTCCTTTTCAGCTTTTAGCCTGGCCGCCTCCCTGGCTTCAAATACTTTTCGGGTAGAGTCCAGTTGTGCATTAGTCATAGTCCCGGCCAGTTTCTCAATGGCTTCGTCTATATTAAACTTCTCTGCTTGTTTTTCTTCTTTTGCCCCCTTTGTTCCTGTATCGGTTTTACCGCGCAGGTCTTTTATCGCTTTCTTACCCCCTTTAGCCGTATCAATTGGCGACTTACGTGGTTTGGGTTGATTAACTGCCCTTAACCAGCGTTGCTTGTTATATAATCTCTCAAAATTGAATTCACCATTCGCCTGCGAACTTTGCGTATTGCCTATCGTATTACCCAGGTTTTGTGCCAGGCGAGATGCGGCTGTCCAGCTATAGGTATTGCCATACTGCAGACGCACATTGGTCCAGTCTACAAGTGGCAATTTCTGTGTTGGCAATGTATAGCTGGCATTGAAACGTTGTGTGTAAAAAGTATTCCTGCCAAACCTGCTGATTGAATTCCATAGGCTATCACGTTTTTCATCACTGTCTACCTTTCCGTAAGGCTCATCTATCCTTGAATTATTGGTAGCCTCATAGTCAAATGACAAGGCTCTTGTCAGCTCCCAGCGTGTGGTGTATGTCCTTGTCCAAAGGAAATTTTTGAAATAGGTTGGCTCTATCTCTATTGGATCGTTTGTTACATTGCGTACCTGTGTTTCGTTAAAAACCTTATGCAGGTCTGTACGGAAAGTAAAGTTGGCCGGCAATAATTTAAAGTTGAAATCCTTAATCAGTGATACCCAGGGTGAATTTGTTTTTATTATTCGCTTAAATGGTTCTATCGGCTTCGACTTGATGGTATAAGTATATCCCAGGCCGGCTTTCTGGTCCAGCAGGTTATCACTTTGTATTATCGGGTTGCGCCTGAATTGTTTGTTGTAAGCATAGCTGATGTCGAAGTTTTTAATATCCCATGGATGGCTCTTTGTAGATTGCTTATCAGGATTACCCGTTACCCTTACGTTGGAGAAATTGA
Source organism: Taibaiella sp. (assembly GCA_019454705.1). Taxonomy (GTDB): domain Bacteria; phylum Bacteroidota; class Bacteroidia; order Chitinophagales; family Chitinophagaceae; genus UBA5543. The sequence goes on from JACFNS010000032.1 coordinate 5,400, forward strand.
CACTCATTACCGAGGTGAAATCCTGCGCTGTTTCCCTGAGCGAATCGCGCTGGCGTGCATCAGTAGCCGAGTTTAGTTTGTTTTTGTATGTTACGTCGCGGTCGTATGGGTCGTACTGCGGATTACTGATGGTCTCAGAATATCCTACAAACATAGGCAATTGCACACCCCACGTGCGTGGCAGCAGCTTACCCATGTTCAGGTTGGTAGAAACGCTGTATTGATAGAAGTTATCCCTGAACCTCTGGTTCAGTTTCTGATCTATATTACCATAACCCTGTGTATGCATACTACCACTCAGGTTGATATTGCCAAAGTCTGCCATCTGCAGGCTGATTTTTCCTGATGCAGCATAGCCGGGTTTTTCATCCAGACCAACCAGGCGCAATTCGTTAAACCATACTTCGGCACATTTCTTCTGCCCGTCATCATTAGGGTTATCGTCCGATTTTTTAGGATTGTATACACCCAGCATCATGGTTTTTGCATCCCCTATATTCGGGTTACCTACTACTACAATTGTATTTCCATTTGCCGATCTTGATGTATATGGGACAAATGTAGGCAAGCCTTTAGCATTCCTCTCAGTCTTTACCTTTACCAGGTCTTCTAATACCAGGTCTATCCTGTTTTCCTGTGGCCATACCGCTTCGGCACTGCCGTCACCGTTGGGTGATACCTTCAACGGCAACTGGTATTCATAATAGTTATTAATAAAGTCGCTACCTATACGAACAATTGCACGCAGGTCGCCATCTACCAAAGGAGTTTGGCCTACTCGCGATTCTGCGTGTACAAACATGCGCATACCATTGAACTGTCGCATGTCTACATTTACTTCCCTGAACACCGCACGCGCATCTCCATCTTTAAGATTACACACCTGCAACGACAATGCTTGTTCGTTCAGTTGTATACTCTGTCCGCTGGACACATTAGCCTGCTGCCTGTTTACGCCCGGGGGAATGACATATGGTATTGGTTCGCGGTTGCTGTTTTCTTCCAGGCTAACCGACAATACAGAAAACTCCGTGTTGTCATTCTCAGGTATGTTTTCACCAGGATCCTGCAAAGAGAAAAGGTAACGCCTCCAGTTATTACGGCCCAACTCCAGCCTGGCAAAACGCATCACCACACTATCCTGGAAACCTGACAAGAACATACGCATGAAACGAATAGAACGGAAATCAGAAATACCGCCCACTACATTTGAGTATTCAAGAATAGGAATTTTAAACTGGTACCAGGTTTCTTTAGCAGTGCTGCCATTTGGCAGTTTTACATCTGTTTCCAGCTTGTTTATAATATAATTTGTACCCACCTGCATATTGGGTTGCATGTCCAGCCTGTACTGGTAATAATCTTCTGATTCATTCAGGGTGTTATCGCGGTTCACATCTTCCGATTCGGGTATGTTAGTACCTGCAAAAGAGAATGATGAGTTACCATCTGAAACAGGTGAGTTGCCGTGTGGGTTGTTGAATTTCTTATAACGGGAAACAACACCCGCTGTTGCGCTTTCGTAATCCTGGTCGCGAAAGTATTTATAGTCATCATTAGCCGGGTCTGACGAAATCGCCTCCAATACTTCAGGATTAACCTTTCCGACCATCGCGTTCAGGTATTGGGCAAAAAAGTCGCGTTCTTCTTCGTTATCCAATCCGTCATATCCTACATCTTGCGTAGTACGGGCAGCAGGGTCATTCTCGAAAGCCCTGGTTATCTGCTGCTGAAAAACAGGAGCATACCCCCATTTGCTTTCGGTAAGCTGGGCTGTATTTTTAGGATATGGAATACCGTTTTCAAAAAACATCTTACCATCTTTCAGCACATCTTCAGAAACATTTCCAAGGTTTATATAAAGGGAGCCCCCTTGTGCATTAGGACGATTAATGAAGGGGTCCATCATCCAGAATTCAATAAACTCAACGTTCGATTGCTCAAAGTCACTGTTATCAATAGGGCGCATTATACCGGCCCAGCGACTTTCAGGGTTGGTCAGTTTACCATCTGGCGTTATACCATCCGTATCAAAATTATATGGGCCTTTTTCAGTTGGGAAATAGGCAAGATCCAGCGTACTTAAGGCATTCTGCAGATTTACCTGCGACCGCTGAGGGAATACCTCCGTCTGCTGCACCAAACGGATATAATGTTGATTGGGGTCATTCTTTACATATTCCGGCACACCTGAGTTAGGGTCTACGAGCGATGGCTCAAGGAAATACCATGCCAGCCTGGCCCTGTTTTTACCATAGTCCCAGTTATCAGCAAGGTCGCTTTCAGGAAATAGTCTGCTGCCGTTGCGGTCTACTGCACCCTTAGGTGTAGAGGCTAATGTCCATGCATTAGCGGGGAACTTAAGGTCGTAGGAACTACGTGTACCTTCAAAATCATCAATATACACCGAGCCTTCAGGGTCCAGTACATCTATCTGGCGTGGGTGGCCCGGCAGCAATCCTGCTACCTCTGTTGTTACGTTAAGAAAAGAGGGTGCGGAGGTAGATAGTACAGGCAACTTGTCTATCAATCTCGTAATACCGGGCGTTTCAGACTGGTAGTTGACATCCAGCCCTAATACAGTATTTTTTATCGGGTCTTCGCCAACATTTGTTTTTTGTGTGAACGGCCTTTCAGTAAGACGCATATATGTACCGCCGAGTATCAATTTGTCATTCACGAAATAATCAAGACGGGTACCCAGAAAATTCTGTTGCTGAAAACCAAAGGTAGCGTTGTCTTCATATTGCACATTGATGGGTATTCCTGAATTGAGTATACCTGTATTCAAAATTTTCAGCCTTCCTAAGCCATAATCTATCTGGTAATCCACATTCTCTACCAAACGCTGTCCACCGGCAGTAACCGCTACTGAGCCCTGTGGTATATTAAAGCCTCCGAGGAAGATTTCGGATGAGGATGATGACCTGTAAGAACCTTTTATGACGTAACGGTTATTTTGCTGAAACTGCCGTGCAACTGTTTTTGTAGAGTCATACAGTATACGGTAGAGATATTTCCTTTCCAGGAAGGGCGCATTATCTCCCAACGCAGGTTTCAGGTCGTCGCCAAATGGCTCCAATACCGGAAAAATAATTTTCCCCTGCTGTGTATTAATGGTAATACCTTCTACAAAATCGAAAATACCATCCGGTGCGGGGTCGTTTTGAAAGTTAAGGCGGTCAAGATTTAGTGTTGTTATCAACGGCACACCTGCTTTTTCACCTTCGGGCAAGTAACGTTTCTCTCCACCCCCGGGGTCCTGGTACAAAACATTTAGCCTGAATTCGTCTTTTGACACACCTAATCCACCCAAAGCATATACGTTTTTCATCATCAGGTCCCATATGGGCAACCTGGGGCTGGGTGATGTTGTTTTCAACATCTTCATAAACAACACACGCTGAGAATTGCCTGTCGGTTGGTTGGGATTAGGGTTAGGTTGTTGCTGGTTGGTGTCCAGTTGCTGCCCCGGAAGCGGTGGAATATCTTCAGCAAATTCACCCACCTGGAAGGTACGGCCATTATATGTGTAGCGATAAGCTACCGCCAATACATCATCAGGATTAATCTGAGTATTGAGTGATATATAACCTAACTGTGGATTGAATGAATATTCGGTAGTGTTCAACTTTCGGGCGGTGACAGACGAATAATCACTACCATTTTCTAATCCCAGGCCTGTATTGTTAATCTGGGATGTGTTGCCCTGTACCCTCAAGCCGGGTATTTGCTGTAGCCGTACGTATAACTGGTTGGAGTAGTTGTCGGGCAAACCATTGGGAACAGGTTTAGCCTGTCCGCGTACGCCGTCGCGATATGGCTGATGCTCTCCCAGGTCCATAAAACCGATAATGTTACGCACACCATCTGTAGCACCGGTACGGTTGGTTATCCACACCTCTATTTTATTGATAGTAACCAGCGACGAAACAACCGGGAATGTAGCCAACGCCCTGTTATAGTTATTGCGGAAATACTGTGACAGCAGGAAGTGCCTGTTTTCTTCATAGTCATCGGCTTTGATGGCGAATTGCTGGGTTTGCGCACCTCCTTGTATGGTCAGGCTCTGCCTCTTAGAGCGCTGTTGAGACAGTACAGATGTCACCCACAGTTTGCCAAACTGCAATTGGGTTTTAATACCGAATAGCGACTGCACGCCGCTGATAAGCGAACTATTGAGCGGAAAGCTAACATTACCGGCCTCTATCTTTTTTATTATTTCGTCTTCCTTACCTATATACTCCAGTTTCTGAACGTTCTGATAATCGAATGTGGCATTTGTATTCTGGCTGATATTCAATTTCAGCTTGTCGCCCACCGTAGCCAGCAGGTTGACGTTCATATCCATATCAAAATCGAAAATACCATACCGCTGTGCGCGCTGCGGCAATGTGGGATTTTGCACATTTTGCCAGTTACCCCCAAATGTAACATCTACATTACCCTGGGGTTTTACAGATATTTTGTCACCGCCGAATATCCTGTCAAAAAGCCCGTCTTTGTACATCACCGGCATATCCGGTTTTTTATTGAAGAGCGTAAGGGCATCCATCCTCCTTTTCCAATAGGCCTGCTCGTCTTTTTCGGCCTGGTACTTCATGTACTCGTCAAATGTCATGAAGGTGGGTGTATTCAGGTAACGGTCGCTTAACTTTTCTGAGAAGTAATATCTTTTCTCGTCCGGATTATACTCTACCTCCGGCTCAATGTTAGATGGGTCTTTTAGATCAATGCTGGATGGGTTTTGCTGCACAGGGTTGCCTGCATTATCATATATCGGGAATTGCAGTTTTACGGTATCTTTTTTCTGAGCCGTACTATCGGGGTCCTGCGGGTCGTCGTAGTCAAAGGGATTTCTAAAGTCGCGGGCAGCCACATTCGCTATCACTATTAACAGCGATATGGCCAGCAATATTTTATACCCGAAATTTTGTTTACCCGTCACTTAATTTTGTTGTTTCCAGGTCTATAGCAACCGTAATGCTTTTTTGATAATGTCTTCTACACTTAACGAATCTGCATCTTCTACCTTATTGATAGCTGCCTGTGCTGCTGCTTTTGCAATGCCAAGGTTTACTAAAGCAAATAACGCATCATTGGTTATTGTATTGTGCGAACTACCCGCTATTATTACATCCTGGGGCAACACATTCAATTTTCCTTTCAACTCTAAGATGATGCGCTGGGCAGTTTTGGCACCTATTCCTTTTACTTTTTGCAGGCTATTTACATCTTCTGTAGCAATAATCCTCGAGAGTTCTTCAGGCCTGAGTGAAGAAAGTATGAGCCTGGCAGTAGCTGCACCCACACCACTTATTCCCAGCAGTTGGCGGAATGTTTCCCGCTCCTGCTCATCTGCAAAGCCGTAAAGCACCCAGGCATCCTCGCGAATCTGCAAGTGCGTGTACAGCCTGCACTTCTCCAGGTGCTGTATTTTACTGAAGGTTTGCAGCGTGATATTGACCTCGTAGCCAACACCCTGCACGGCGATATAAAGCAATGACGGGGACTTATACGTTAAATCCCCTTCAAGGTATGCGAACATATAACGTTTTTCAATTAGGGGCTGTAATTTAACATAAAATCCCCGAGAAAACTGACAAAAAGCAAGGTTAATAGAATATGACCAACCATACAGCAATTCATTATATGTACGGAGTTTTAGTATCTTCATTTTATTAACAATATGCTTAATTCGTAAAAATTAATTCGGGCCGGGGTATAATTGAATAGAGTAACGGAAGGATAATGCTATGTTTCCCGTAAAAAACAATTATTTTAGCCGCAAATTTTACAATATGAATTTCCCCGAGAATTTAAAGTACACCAAAGACCACGAGTGGCTGCAGATAGACGGAGACACTGCAACAGTAGGCATTACAGACTTCGCCCAGCGCGAACTGGGTGACATAGTGTTTGTGGATATAGATACAGAAGGCAAGACACTGGGGGCTAACGAGATATTTGGCACAGTAGAAGCGGTAAAGACTGTTTCTGACCTCTTCCTGCCCGTATCCGGTACAGTAAGCGAGGTAAACCGTGACCTGGAAGGTACACCTGAAGCTGTAAACCAGGATCCTTATGGCAAGGGGTGGATGATAAAAATGACCATTTCCAACGCCGGCGAAATAGATGGATTGATGGATGCTGCTGCATACCGTCAAATGGTAGGAGAATAATGTGGATTCTTTTTACATCCACATCACCGTATAAAAAAGGAGCAAGGTGGCTGGCTATCGGCTGGACCTTGCTCATTTTCATTTTATGCCTGATACCTGCTAACGAACTGCCGAAAGTTGACGTACCATTTATTGACAAATGGGCCCATGTGGTGCTCTTTGCAGGATTTTCTTTCCTGTGGCTATCTGCCGGGCCCACCACCCGGTTTTTACCACTTGTTATGCTATTGGGTATATCCATATTTATCGGCTGGCTGGTTGAGTATATACAAGGCAACTATGTACCGGGCCGCTACCAGGATGACATGGATACCTTAGCTGATGCTGTTGGCGGACTGGTGGGAATAATAATATTTGTCGTTATTTCGTTTGTAGCTAATAAAAAGATTAAACAATAATGTACAGGAGCAAAGCACCTTTGCGTATAGGATTGGCAGGAGGGGGTACTGATGTGAGTCCATACTGTGATATGTATGGCGGGGCCGTGCTTAACGCAACTATCTCCTTATACGCCCATGCCAATATAGAGCCTGGCACAGACAATAGCATTACAATAATTGCCGCAGACCGGGGCGAGCAGGAGCAGTACCCGCTGCAAGATGCCCTGCCAATAAACGGCCACCTGGACCTGGCCAAGGGGGCCTACAACCATATAATTGCCAAATACGGCAAGATGCCCTCAGGTTTTACTTTGACCACTACTTCCGACGCGCCTGCCGGCAGCGGGTTGGGGAGTTCCTCCACACTGCTGGTAGCCATAATAGGCGCATTCAAAGAATGGCTGCGGCTGCCCCTGGGCGAATATGATATAGCACATATGGCCTACGAAATTGAGCGTGAAGAACTGGCTATGGCCGGTGGTAAGCAAGACCAGTACTCTGCCACCTTCGGGGGGGTCAACTTTATGGAATTTTATGCCGATGACAGGGTAATTGTAAACCCGCTCTCACTGAAAAAAGAAATACTTTTTGAACTGGGCAATAACCTGTTATTATACTTCACATCTACCAGCAGGCTGTCATCCACCATAATAGAAGCACAGACGAAGAATGTAAAAGAAAACAATGCACAGTCGATAGAAGCTATGCACCAATTAAAAAAGCAGGCAGAGATGATGAAGGAAGCCCTGCTGAAAGGGAATGTGGATGAGGTAGGGCCGA
>JACFNS010000033.1:0-9163 GCA_019454705.1 Taibaiella sp.
CGATGTGCTGCACACAGGCCGCACCATACGATCGGCTATGGACGCTCTGCTTGACTTTGGCCGCCCCAAAAACGTGGAACTGCTGGTGCTGGTAGACAGACGCTTTAGCCGCGAGCTGCCCATACAGCCCGATTACATAGGCCATACGGTAGATACAATTATGTCGCAGAAGGTAAAAGTGTACTGGGCCGAGCAGGATAAAAAAGATGAAGTGGTACTAATTGATTAAAAAGACGAACAAGTAAATGTCATTATCTGTACAACACTTACTGGGAATTAAAGAGCTGAAAACGGAGGATATACAGACCATCTTCCGCACGGCGGACAATTTCAAGCAGGTGTTGCAACGGCCCATCAAAAAAGTACCTACCCTGCGCGATACTACTGTTGCCAATATATTTTTCGAAAACTCTACCCGCACCCGCATATCTTTCGAACTGGCTGAAAAAAGGCTGAGCGCCGACGTAGTCAACTTCTCGGCATCAGGCTCATCAGTATCCAAAGGCGAAACCCTGGTTGATACGGTAAATAATATACTGGCCATGAAGGTGGATATGGTGGTGATGCGCCACAGCGCCAGCGGAGCCCCCTGGTTCCTGGCCAATCATATCGATGCGAGTATCATCAACGCCGGCGACGGCATTAACGAACACCCTACACAGGCCCTGCTCGATGCTTTCTCCATGCGCGAGCGCCTGGGCAAACTGAAAGGTAAACGCATAGCCATCATCGGCGACATCATGCACTCACGCGTGGCACTGAGCAATATCTTCTGCCTGCAAAAGCTGGGTGCTGAGGTGATGGTAGCCGGCCCGCCCACACTTATACCTAAGTATATACAAGACCTGGGCGTGAAAGTAGAATACGATGTAAAAAAAGCATTGCAATGGTGCGAAGTGGCCAACGTGCTGCGCATACAACTGGAAAGGCAAAACAAACCACTTTTTTCTACCCTCAGGGAATACGCACTGTTTTACGGCATCAACAAGCAGATGCTGGACAGCCTGAAAAAAGAGATTGTCATCATGCACCCCGGCCCTATCAACAGGGGTGTCGAAATCAACTCGGACGTAGCCGACAGCAGTCAGTCCATCATACTCGACCAGGTGGAAAACGGTGTAGCCATCCGCATGGCGGTTATTTACCTCTTGTCCGGAAAACGGGATTTAGGAGAGTAAAATCGAAATGCAGGGGAAACTGCCTCTTGTATAATTCATACCGCTCTATCCCAAACTCCTGCTTCTTAAAACCAATTGCTGAAATAAAGGGTATCATTTCATTATTACACACCTGCTTATCTATCAGCACATAATTAGCGGCATAGAAAACAGGATTTACCTCCATACGGTTGTAACGCTGTATATAGGCCAGGAATGAATAATCTTTATCCATTTCAGAACAGATACCTATCGCTTCTCCCTTAGGCATACGCGCTCCTATGTATTTCATATTGGCCAGCATTTCATGGTCGCGCCCCGGCTGGCCTACCTTGCTGCCCAGGTACACACACAGTCCCGCAGATAATATTACCGCCGTCAACTTAAAATACCTCAATCCTTTATCACCTACGCGCAGTCTGTTGGTAAGAGCTATGTAAAATGGGTACAACACCACGCACAGCGCCATAATATAATAAGGCAATGAGGGTACTAAATAAAAGGTCCGCTGCTTTACGCTCAGCATCATGGGCAACGATGCCGCAATACCCACCAACAGGAAAAACAATGCTGTATTCTTTAGCTGATATTCCGGTCTTGTTGCCTTGAATGCTTTAGCTAATACAATTACTATCACCCCCAATACGAATGGCACCAGCATCTGCATCATTAGTTCATACAGCAAAGTCCACCTGCCCAGCCCACCGCCTGTTATTTCCCGTTCTCCTCCCAAGGCCGCCATCAACTGCTGTTGCAGGTATTGTTCTATGCCAGAGCGCGACTCCGGGAATTGAAACAAGAGGAATACACCCAGCGTCACCAATGCAACTAATATAAGTGTCTGTACTACAGCCCTACCCAGTTCTTTCCATGCACCCCAACTGTACGCCAGCCAGTACAAACCCGGCACAGCCAGCGGGAACATTCCTACCGGCCCTTTGGTTAGCACAGCTGCGAATATGCATGCAGCCCCTACTATCAGTTGCCACCACTGCCGGGACAGAATACCCCTGTATATAAACAGCACGGCGGCAATATCGAACAATGCCATAGTGCAATCCAGTATATTATTGGTATATCCCCAGGTGATGGTGGGTGCCAGGCACCAGAGCAATAAGGGCAATGCATAACTATATGCTTCATACTCTGCCGCAAGTGTCCGCTTCCACAAGCTGCGCATAGCTACAGCCGTCAGCACCCATATTACGAAAGAGTAAATTTTTTCAACCAGGTAGTGGTCGCCCAGTATTTTAAAGAATATCGCCTGCAGGCCAAACATTAGCGGAGGGTGCTCATAAAATCCCCAGTCCCCACGATAGTACAAATGCCAGAAACTGCCCTTGCCTATGGCCAGGTTGCGCGATATAGCGGCATAGGTCACCCCGTCCAGGAAGATACCCTCGGGTACCAGCCTGTCCAGCATCAGCATACTTGTAACTATAAGTATGGTAATACAAACGGTTAACCTGGTATTGCGGCCTGTATTATTGTTCAATTGAAAGTGGTTTAGTGCCTGAGAACCATAAAAATATAAAACTTTGCGGATGTACCTTAACTAACATGAGTAGTCAATTTTTAACCCGGATATGCTTTTTATTGGGCAATCAAAGCGTATCTTTGTCAATTCGTCGTAAGACTGATTAGAAGAGCAGTGAGATTGTATAACAAAACAGTATTTTATGTCATCAACCTGGTTTCGACGTATTAAAAAAGGTATTCTTACCGGAACACACGAAAAGAAAGAAGCCCCCGACGGACTTTGGCATAAATGCCCCGAGTGCAAAACAACAGTTACCACCAAGGAATTGGAAGAGCAACTGTATGTATGCGCCAAGTGCAGCTACCACAATAAAATTAACGCCAAGGAATATTTCGCATTCCTGTTTGACGATAAACAACACGAACTATTGTTTGAGAACATAGCGCCAACCGACAAACTGGGCTTTGTGGATATGAAGCCCTATACCGACAGGCTGGTAGCTGCCCAGAAATCTACCGGGCTGAAAGACGCCATGACCGTGGGTGTAGGCAATGTAGAAGGCAGGAAGCTGGTAGTGGCATGTATGAACTTCAACTTCATTGGTGGTTCTATGGGCTCGGTAGTGGGCGAAAAAATCAGCGAATCAATAGACTATTGCATAGCCAATAAGCTGCCCCTGATGATTATATCCAAATCGGGCGGTGCGCGTATGATGGAAAGCGCCTTCTCGCTGATGCAGATGGCAAAAACATCGGCCAAGCTCACACAACTGGCCAAAGCCGGGTTGCCCTATATTTCATTAATGACCGACCCAACTACTGGTGGTGTTACCGCATCTTACGCTATGCTGGGCGATATCAATATAGCCGAGCCTAAAGCGCTCATCGGTTTTGCCGGGCCACGTGTTATTAAAGAAACTATTAAAAAAGACCTTCCTGAAGGCTTCCAGCGTTCAGAGTTCTTGCAGGAGCATGGTTTTCTTGATTTCATCGTCAACCGTCACGACCTGCGCAAGCAACTCGCCACCACTATCGACTGGTTCATGAAAGGAAAAAGTTAACCCCGTTTGTCGCAACAGCAGGTATATATCAAAAACCGGCCCGTTACTTTTGAGTACTCCATAGAGGACAAACTCACTGCGGGCATCATACTCACGGGCTCCGAGATAAAATCGGTGCGCGAGGGTAAGGTGAGCTTTAATGACAGCTACTGCTTCTTTCACGATGGCGAGCTATGGATAAAAAGCCTGCACATAGCCGAATATGTAAATGCCGGCTATGCCGGCCACGACCCCATACGCGAACGTAAACTGCTGCTCAATAAAAAAGAACTGCGCAAATGGGCGCAGAAGATGAAAGAAAAAGGCCTCACCATCGTGCCCCTGGCTATGTACATCAACGAGAAAGGCTATGCCAAACTGGACATAGGCCTGGCCAAAGGCAAGAAAACCCACGACAAGCGCGAGAGCATCAAAAAACGCGACACCGATCGGGAAATGAAACGGTTTTTGAAGTAGGGAACTCCAAACTAACTTTCTGCATATATTTGAGCCTGTAATACCACGCTCATGAATACCCCTCAACAACTGGCAAAACATTTCAGGGACGTCCACTTTGGTGGCAACTGGACCTGCGTGAACCTGAAAGATACCCTGAAGGGCGTCAGCTGGCAACAGGCTACGGCCAAAGTGCAGGATTGCAATACCATAGCAGTCCTGGTTTTTCATATACATTATTATGTAGCCGCCGTGCTGAAGGTATTGCAGGGGGGAGCGCTCGAGGCACATGATAAATATAGTTTCGATTGTCCGCCTCTCCGCTCGCAGTCCGATTGGAACAGTATGTTGGATAAGGCATGGACGGATGCGGAGGCCTTTGCCTCGCTGGTAGAACAATTACCGGAAAGTAAATTATGGGAATACTTTACGGAAGAAAAATACGGTACTTATTACCGCAACATACAGGGCATTATCGAACATACCCATTACCACCTGGGGCAAATCAGCCTGCTGAAGAAAATAACAAATGCTTCTGGCGGTTCTTCTGCTTAATATAGCCATTACCTCTTATTCGTTGATATTGCTTTGCAGTAACAATGCGGCACATGCATTAGCATACAGTAGCCGTTCATCTTCAGTACACGGGCCCAGGTACACATCGCCATTGTCTATCAGCGACACCGCGGCTACCACGTTGCCGTCCTTGTCCTTAATCTCAAAACCGGCACTGCCAAACGGCATGGTCGCTACCTGCCCGTTCTTTTTTTCTACCTGCCACACGGGCTCTATGGTATAATATTCATCACCTCGCCTGATATATCCTGCGGGTTGTTTTCGCCTTATCTGCGCCTCGGTATTATCCAGGAAGAGTTCCCAGGGCTCTTCACCCTTTTTATTCACTATGGATACTGAGTAGTTGTTATTCGATATTTCCGTGCTCTTGAACAGCGCCACTATCGACCCCGGCAATCGCTTATTGCCATCAGCGGTACCAATTAATAAATCCCTGGCCGACACCCTGCTCACCGCCATCACATCGCTGGTGTCCTGCCCGTTCGTCAGCCTGTAGTGTATAGATTGCCTGCCCTGCATATGCTCTGTCCATATCATACCGGGGAAACCATCTACCCCCGTCCATTTACGTATGGCCGACCGTTTTACCATTACGGTACGATAATCGCCAAAACTCATCTTCTGCTTGATAAGTAAGCCCATACGCCCCTTTACCGCATATACCTGCTGCTGACTATGCAGGGGCTCGCCTGTCACTAATTTAAATCCGGCATAGCTATAGGCGTTGATACACAATACTGCTGCCAACAAAAAAACTCGTTTCATAAGTTGCATCTTTAGTTCTTGTTGATAAAACGCAAGAGCGTACGCTTACCCCTATGCAGGGCGGAATTTTATGTGTAGCACAAATAAGGTTTTTCTTTGGCAGGTCTTGTGACCATACCTTCCGGTTTTTATAACCCCTTAACCCTTGCCGGTCGCCTGGCACGCAACTTACAGCCTGTAGCCTGTCTTCTTCCTCAGCATTTTATCAAAAGCAGCCAATAGCATAATCACCGCTAACAACCCGGCAATAAAAGGGGTATAACCGGGCAACTGTACTTCCGGTACTTTTATTTTGGGCAGTTGATATTCAGATGGCGAGAACGATATGCCACCTGCCTCTATGAAAGCATAAGATAAGAGCAGTATTATAGACACTATAAAAAATGCGGCAATAATGCGTATAAACAGGGTAAGCATACGCTTCCGGGCTGCTAACCTCTTGGCGGATGCATCCAGCACGTTCATTACATTTTCCGTAAAGTTCGCTGTAGTAAGCTCAGGCAATGCATCAGCCTGTACACTATGCTGAAATAATAACAAGTCTTCGTAGCAGGCTTTCCATTCCACATCATTGGCTATCAACGCAGATATACGGCTCCGCTGCTCCGCAGTGCAGGTTCCGTCTATATACTCCCACAATTGTATTTCCATCTCTTCTTGCTGCATAGCCCTTTGTTATAAAATTAATGCAATTAATTATTTCCCATGGTAGTATTCAGCCAGTTCATTTTTATAATGTCTGTCCAATACTTCCTTCAGTTTCTTTCTCGCCCTGTATAGTTTCACCTTTATATTACTAACACTCAATCCCAATATTTTACTCAGTTCATCTACTGTTTGCTCCTGTATATAATACAGGGTGATAATCTCAGCTTCATCCGCTGCCAGCATGTCTATGGCTTTTGCCAGTATCTTCTTCCGGCCGGCCTGTTCCTGCTGCAGGTTATGGCTTTCATCATGACCGGCAAGCCTGGCCAGTTTTTCTTCTTCCTGCGGCAGTACCGGTTGTTTACTGCTGCGGCTGCGCGATATACAGGTATTGCGGGTGATGGTATATAGCCAGGTGCTGAATTTACCATTCCCGTTGTACGACCGTAGTGCGTGAAAGGCTTTTATAAATACATCCTGTGCCGCTTCCTCTGCATCTTCCGTATTGTTCAGCATACGCAGGGCCAGCGTATATACCAGGTGGCGGTACCTGTCCACAAGCAGGGCATAGGCGCTCCTGTCGCCCTGCAATACCCGGTGTATAATATCCGCATCCTGTTGTTCCTGCATCTGTCGTTATATAAGACGCTGTAATACTAAGATAGGTTACAGGAAAAATTATTTTTCTTAAAACTGTAACCCGGGTGAGAAGTTCTGCGTCTTATGAAACAGTAACTAACTAATAAAAACAAATCCATATGCTGGAAGATATTCTCATCCCCATCTCGTTTTTTGCTACCGTACTCGGCTTTTATTTCCTGCGCAGCAGGGAAAACCTGGCCATGATTGAACGCGGTATGAACCCCCGCCGCAATCACGGAGGCCCCCGCCCGTATGCCTATATGAAATACGCCCTGCTGTTCATAGGTGCTGGCACCGGACTGGCCATGGCTTATGCCCTCGATGTGCATTTCTTCAGGGAGATGTATGAGAAAAAATACGACAACCCGGCCCTCTATTTTGCTTTAATGGCCATTGGTGGTGGCACGGGTATGTTCATTGCCTACAAAATTGAACGCAACCACCTGTCGGAGATGAAAGACGACACCCCGGATAATATATAACTTGTCATAGAACCCCTATAGCTAAAGCCCTGCTTAACAGCAGGGCTTTTTGATGGGTTCACTATATCCGGCTAACCCTTACGGAAAAGTCACGGTTTTAATCTATAGCACTTGTTTATAATAGCAATTTTACGTATATTTGTACTATCAGGTAAGTAAACTTAAATACATAGTCTGAAAAATTGGTTCTAGATAAATCGGTAACCTTCCCGGAGAAATGAATATTAACCATGCCACCACAAAATTTCTTTTTGCATCCTTGCTATAATTTTTGTTCCATAGCGGAACAAATGGCAGTATTGATTATCAATCACTTATTCTGAAAACAACGCTGAAAAATTTTAAACCAATATTCCGGCATCATTTTGGAACATTTTTCCCGCCATGGTAGTGAAAACAATAAATACTGAATATATCTATAGACATACCTAACGCGAGCAAAACAGAACCAAAAGAACCAAATCACATCCTGAACATCCTTGAATCCTGCAAATCATGATTCAGACAAAAAAAACACCCGCCCGGATGAACACCGATCGGACGGGGAACTTTTTAGAACCAAAAAGAACCTAAAACACATCCTGAACATCCTTCAATCCAGTAAATCATGATTCAGACAAAAAACGGAACTTTTCAGAACCAAAAAGGCGTTGTGCTGTTGGTGCTCCCCGGAATTCATCCCGCCTCGGCGGGAGGGGGTCGGGGGAAACCTGAATTAGGCAGTTGCCTCTTATCTTATTATTTTTGCAAACATTTCAATCTAACAATTAGCAATATTTAACAATACATGCACGCAACACTCAGCGAACAGGAAGTAGTAAGAAGGGAAAAACTGCAGGAACTGCACAACCTGGGCATCGACCCATACCCTGCCCCCTTGTACCCCGTTACCCATAGCGCTGCCGATATAAAGTCAGGCTACAACGGGGAAAACGGAGAGGACTACAAATCTGTAACCGTAGCCGGCCGCATTATGAGTGTGCGCGATATGGGCAAAGCCAACTTTGCCGTTTTGCAGGACAGTACAGGCCGCATACAGGTGTACATCCGCCGCGACGATATATGCCCCGACGAAGACAAAACCATGTACGACACCGTATGGAAAAAGCTGATGGATATCGGCGATATCATAGGGGTTAAGGGCTATGTGTTCACTACTAAGACCGGTGAAACATCCATCCATGCTACTGAATTTACCATCCTGACCAAGGCGTTGCGTCCCCTGCCTGTAGTGAAAGAAAAGGATGGCGAGGTGTACGATGCCGTTACCGACCTGGAATTTAAATACCGCCAGCGCTATGCCGACCTGATAGTGAACCCCAATGTGCGGGATACTTTCGTGAAAATAACGAAGATGAAAAACGCCATCCGCGATTTTCTGAACGAGCGTGGTGCTCTGGAGGTAGATACTCCCGTATTGCAGGGCATACCCGGTGGTGCCGCCGCAAGGCCGTTCGTTACCCACCACAACGCGCTGGACATGCCGCTTTACCTGCGTATAGCCAACGAGCTGTATCTGAAGCGCCTGATAGTAGGTGGTTTCGACTGGGTGTACGAGTTCAGCCGCAACTTCCGCAACGAGGGTATGGACCGCACACACAATCCCGAGTTTACCGTATTGGAGTTTTATGTGGCATATAAAGACTACCTGTGGATGATGGAAACTACAGAGCAGATGCTGGAGTACACAGCCATAGCCACCAACGGCAGCAGCATTACTACCATCGATGGAAAAGAAATTGATTTTAAAGCGCCTTACAAGCGCATCAGCATATACGATGCTATTAAAGAGCATACAGGTGTTGACATCAGCAATATGAACGAAGATGAAATTCGTGGTGTATGCAAGCAATTTAAAGTAGACGTTGACCCGTCTATGGGCAGAGGCAAACTGATAGATGAATTGTTCGGTGAAAAA
>JACFNS010000033.1:9173-12641 GCA_019454705.1 Taibaiella sp.
TGCGAGCATCATTATATACAGCCTACGTTCATTACAGACTACCCCATTGATATGAGCCCGCTGACCAAAAAGCACCGCGAAAAGCAGGGACTGGTAGAACGGTTCGAGCTGCTGGTAAACGGTAAAGAAATTGCCAATGCCTATACTGAGTTGAATGACCCCATAGACCAGCGCGAGCGTTTTGAAGACCAGGTAAAACTGATGGAACGTGGCGATGAGGAAGCCATGTATATAGACTACGACTTCCTGCGTGCGCTGGAGTATGGTATGCCCCCTACTGCAGGTATCGGCTTTGGTATCGACAGGCTGGCTATGCTACTCACTGGCAACGTATCTATACAGGATGTACTGCTCTTCCCCCAAATGCGACCTGAAAAAACGGAGGATTAATGAGGAGGAGCGCTGTGCTGTATCTGGCTTTATTGTTGTCCGCTGCATCAACATATGCACAGGATAAAACATATGCAACACAGATAGCCAAGCACCGTCAGCAGTACAAACAGGAGTTCATTGAAGACAAGCGAAGCCCGCTCAAAGCCGATGATACAGCCAATCTCCGGTTCTTTTCACCTGACGGGCGGTACCAAGTAAAAGCAAAGGTTATTTTAACCCCTGAAGCTGAACCGTTTGATATGCCTACTGTTTCGGGCAAAACAAAGAAGTACAGGCAGTATGGCTGGCTTACCTTTAAAATCAACGATACAGCTGTCAGGCTGCAGGTATTCCAAAGCCTGAAACTAATAGAAGACCCTAAGTATAAAGACCACCTGTTTGTTCCCTTTACAGACGGCACCACCTATACAGAAACCTACGGCGGCGGCCGCTACCTCGACTTATCGCTGCTGGATATCAGCAACGGCTTTATCGAACTTGATTTCAACAAGTGCTATAACCCTTGGTGCGCCTATGCATCAGGCTACTCCTGCCCCATCCCACCAGTTGAGAATCGTATGCCCGTATCAATCCGTGCCGGCGAAATGAATTATGCCGGTGCTGCCGAACACTGATTATCTCCCATAATTCTTACTTAACTCTGTTAAATTCCCGTGTCGTCGCCTTTGCTTTCTGTGTGCTGTCCGCCATTAATACATTTGTAAAAACGACAAACATATGAAACGAATACTATGGGCACCCGTCTTACTTACGGTATTATCTACGGGCTGCCGGAACAAAGCAAACACAAACGTAACTCCGGGTGGAAGTAATAATTCCATTTCTGAAACTGTAGCATCCGGCAAATGGTCTGTCAGCTATTTTTACGACAAAGATAAGGAAGAGACCTCGGATTACAGTGGTTATTCATTTGAGTTTAAAACTGACAAGACTCTTTCTGCCACCAGAAGTGGTACCACTACTACCGGCACCTGGAACGAAACAACAGATGACGGACTGCCAAGGTTGGTAATCATGTTGAATACCACTGATGATAAGCTGACAGAACTGAATGACGACTGGGTCATCGAGTCAAAAACTGATACACAAATAAAACTGAAAGATGATAACCCTGATAGAAACGAACAACTTCACTTCAACAAACAATAACAACAAACTAAAAAGAAAAGCCGGGCAATCGCCCGGCTTTTATAATATGCTATTAGATTAATCTACTAGTAAGACACCAGCTTCTCTGTATAATTTTCAGAGCCTGCCTGAACATGAACCATATATACACCTTTCACTTTTATAGCCTGTGCAGGTATTTCTATGGTATTAATACTACCGTTCAGTTTATGCTGGATAGTGTATACTACTTTACCAGTCACATCAGTAACCATAACCCGAGCTGTTTCCAAAGACTTAGACTTAATAACCAGCTGCGAGCTACCCGTAGTAGGGTTAGGAGCCAGTGCAATATTCCTGTCATCAGTCAGCAGCGTGTTAACACCTTGTGGCCATGGGCTGATATTGATACGATCAATATAGAAGTGGTTACCAGTACCGGGGAGAGTCCTTGCAGCTACCAGCGTATTGCTCACATCGTCAGCGCTAGGCCTGAAACGGAAGCGGAAGAACACCTTGCTTTGCCTTGCTGCCAGAGGCACATCAATGCTCTGCAATTTCCAATCGCCATTATAGAGCGGTGAATATTGAATAGTAACCAAGCCTTTATTAGCGAGGTCGGCTTTACCAATATTCTTAAGCAGTACCCATGTCTTACCACAATCTACTGAGAAGTGGATCTGCAATGTATCACGCATCAACCTGTTATCGGCGGTACGTGTAGCACCAGAAGACATGAAGTTCAACCTGCATTCTGTAGCTGTCATACCGCTCAGATCAAACGCTGGTGTAAAGAAATCATCAAAGTCTCCTTTAGGTGTACCGGTGTACGCATTGGGAGTAACACGTGTATCAAACCCCCTGTATGAGATACAGCCGCTGCCAGTATAACCTACATTTTCCATCATCACCCACCTGAAGTCATTCTTATAATGGTTGAATATAGGGTATTTCTCACGAGGGTTATTTGCATCGTCTTTTTCAAAATCCATGAAGTAACCGTTCAATGGATTTATAGTATTAACACCATCTGCTACATATACTACTGAATCGAAAGTACGTGTGCTGTCACCTGAATTGTTACCTGTTGCTTTCAGCGTTACATTAACCCAACCGGTTTGGTTGAATGTATTCTTGATATTTGAATTCAGTGCTACGGGCGAAGTTGTAACAATTGTAGGCGATGTAGCATCGTTGGTAAATGACCACTCTGCAGACGTTATCGTATCTCTCCAGCTACGTTGCCTCATCTGGAATTCTGTACCTGCGCAAAGGAAATATGCACGCTCAGCACTGGCACTTTGTTCAACTGACACATCTGGCACAGGCTTCAGATCAAGCTTTTTGCCGTAAGGGCCACCGATATAATCGACAAGACCAGTCCTCAGGTGAGTTGTATCATTAACAAGGCTATTCCTGTTACCAATTTTGCTGGCAAGTGTAGCACGCATACGATCAACTTGCAGGTGTGTGAACATTTTAGGACAGTTAGCATAATCCATGATGTTCTGTGTATTAACTGTGTCAGGATAGTCTATACAATTTTTAATATAACCGTACCTGATACGCAAGTCGTACAACAGATCATAACGGCCATTAGTTGTGTCATTGAATATATCAATAACGCAAGGTATGTTCCTTACATAAGGCGCAACACCTATTGCATCATTATAAACGCCAGGGTTCTCTGTAAGAGTTAATCTGTAAGTGGTATCAGGTATTACTTTGAAACCAAGAGGTACAACCTGCGCACCGGAATCAGTAGTAGTCAATGCATCGTACCTTACTGACCAATTATAAAAGAAATTGTAACGTGCTTTGTATGCACCTGATGTGCTCGCAGTATCCTGACCAGTTGTATCTACAAAATCATTGAAGGTAATAACACCATCAAGAGCCCTGTAAGACTTCAATTGATTATTACCATTATGCATGATACTATCAAGAGTAGCCCTGGTCAGGCTATCA
>JACFNS010000034.1 GCA_019454705.1 Taibaiella sp.
ACCTGTACATACCATTAGGTGGCAATCAACAAGGTTTTGCCAGAGAGCTATCAAACCTGCTTATCGTATTCGTGCTGGGCGGCCTCTGGCACGGTGCGGCCTGGACATTTGTGTTCTGGGGATTCCTGCATGGAATGGCTATAATAACAGAACGCCTGTTTCGCTTAACTCAAATCAAGTTGCCTGTTTTTGTTTCATGGTTACTGACTTTCAACTTCGTAAATGCAGCATGGGTATTCTTCAGGGCAACCAGCTGGGCAGATGCGATAAAAGTATTGAAAGGTATGGCGGGCTTAAACGGCATAGTGCTACCTGAGTCATTGCAGAGGTTCAGCACACTAGCAAAGTCGAGCTTAATATCTTTCGGCGAATGGAACAGTGTATTGCTGGAGAAACCTTATTACTCCAACAGGATACTATTCTATCTCGTAGTCTTCAGTATATTGGCTGTATTCTTTAAAAACTCGCAGGAACTACTGTTGAACAGCAAATTAAGATTAACGAGAGTGGTTTGGATATACTCGCTGTTCCTGTTTGCATTAGTGCTGTTAGGAGATAACCCCCAGTTTTTATATTTCAACTTCTGACAGTTTGAAGTTTAAGCGTGTAGCCATCATATTGTTTGCATTGTTGGTATTGCTACTGGCAGTAAACAAAGCTTATTATACCTACTATCCTAACCAGTTGAGCATACACCCGGAAATGCTGAGTATGATTAATACTGAAACACACCGGCTGAAATTCATGCGCAAAGACACCAGACTCGGGCAAATAATTCTTGACAGGATGTACGGAAAGTATGACAGCATTATATTGCCCAATGACTACCCCCTGTCCACACCCACATCAGCGGAGTTTACCTTGCCGCAGTTCAGGTACAAATGCAGGCCGCATATTTTGCGCGAGCATCCCGGTCTCCGATACAACTTATGGAAGCATCAATCGCCGGATGTAATACTGCTGGGCAGCTCTATTTTCTTTTGCGATTTCAGCAGGCAGGAGTTTTACAAAAGATACCCTGACAAATACCTGTTGGATTTCACAACCGGGAACAATACACCTTATATCGCTTCGTGGTTCGTGCACTATGCCGACTCTATCGGACTGCAATTTAAACCCGGCACAATAGTACTCTACGGCATGAACAGGGTAGAAATGCTGGAGGAATATAAAAGCAAAACCAGCCATGACCATGTGAAAGATGCCATAACAAAACCACAGTCAAAAAAAACCGCTGACCAGTTAATAGAAGAATATTTGTGCCTGCCACAACTACGATATGATGTAACTAATGCCCTGAAAAACAAATACGACGAATTATTCAGGGGCGGCAATATGTATCGTAAGGCAGTTGATAAAAGACATTTGGAAAGCGAGGCAGAATTCATCAAATACATACAATCTGCTGCTGTCAAAAGCGATAAAACCAACAAGTTTTACCCCGACAGAGTTACAGAAATAGAACATCTTGCTTCTTTTTTAGAACAAAAAGGCTGTAAGCTGGTAATATTAAAGCTTCCTCAATCACAGTATAATGATATCATCCTTAACACGACAGGGCATTCATGGTTTGATGAAGAAGCAACTCAATTCGATCATGATAATATTACCTACATAGACGTATCGGACATGAACAGTTTCGGTATCACCCAATTAGATTACATCTGGCCCGGTAACATATTTGACCCCGAGCATCTGAATATAGAGGGTTCTGAAAAATTCACCAATGCATTAATGAAGCAGGTATTAGATACCATGTTCACTAAACAAACTACAATACATTGAGTTTAATATTAGCTATTAACGCAGGTATCAACAGCTCTGTAGGCTTGTTCAAAGACGGCAGGCCGGTTATTTGTGTGGAAGAAGAACGCATTAACCGTGTTAAAAATTGGTTCGGCTTTCCCGACCAGGCGCTGCAGTATCTTTTAAGTGAAAAATACTTTAATCCCAAAGACCTTACAGACATAGCTATTTGTGATGAAGTGGTCAATGATATTTCCAGAGAAAAATTCTACAGGCGATATGATTACCATTATAATTACGGAAAGTTGCTGGCATACAACATCAAGCTGGAGCGTACCAAACTTGATATTAAGAACAAACTGAAATCGGCAGGGCTATATAAATCATACGTACAGGCAAGGCAAGAGCAGTCAGAAGATAAAAGCTACCATAAAGAATTATATAACAAGATAGCATCGTACGGATTAGATATACTGAAGATAATTCATGTTGAACATCATCTCTGTCATGCTGCTTCAGCGTATTATGGATTGGCGACTGACATAAACGAGCCCTATTTAGTATTTACGTTGGATGGTGGCGGTGACAATCTGCGCTCAACTGTAAGCATAGGGAAAAAAGGAAATATTGAGAGAAAATCTGCCGGAAATGAATACTCTGTAGGCAATATATATTCCGCCATCACACATCACCTGGGTTTTCGCAGTCATGAACATGAATATAAGCTGATGGGGCTGGCACCGTATGTGAATCAAGACTATGCAGAAAAATACAAAGGCTTTTTTGAACACTATCTGAAACTTGTAAATGACGATACGGAATTTGCTAATCCCTATTTTATCAATCACTCTGTATTTTTTGCAGAGGTCATTAAAAATCTTACAGGGAGCAGGTTCGATAACATCGCCGCCGGGTTGCAGGCTTTTACAGAAGAGATTGTTGTACGCTGGGTTAAAGGGAATATCCGGAAGTATGGCATCAAAAAAATATTGTGCTCAGGCGGTGTGTTCATGAATGTAAAACTGAATAAACTACTTTCCCAATTACCCGAAGTAGAATATATAGATGTGTTCCCTTCTTGTGGTGACGAGTCGAATATTTTCGGCGCAGCATTTCATGTACACAACAGCAAATACAATAAAGCTTGTAGCCTTTTAAGTTCATATACATTGGGTCCTGCCCCATCTAATGATCTAACAACTGCGCTTGAAAAATATAAGGGGCATATTACTATTGAACAATCCGATAGTATTTATGAGTCTGTTGCTGCAATGCTGAGCGACAACATGATAGTAGCGCATTGCAGCGGCAACATGGAGTTTGGTGCACGTGCTTTGGGCAACAGGTCGATACTGGCCAACCCCTCACAGATGCAGAACATCAACAAGATTAATAAAAGCGTTAAAAAACGTGATTTCTGGATGCCCTTTGCTCCGGCCATGCTTTGGGAAGATGCGCATACGATGATTAATATTCCATCATCTCTGGCTCAGCAGGGCTCACCTTATATGATGTTCGCGTTCGACACGAAAGTGAATATGCGTGATAACATCATCTGTGGTATACATCAGGCAGATTTTACTGCAAGGGCACAAACTGTAACACAAGAAAAACACCCTGCGCTTCATGCTATAATCAAAGCATTTAAGGCAAAAACAGGAACCCCCTGTGTGCTCAACACTTCGTTCAACCTGCACGGATACCCGATAGTAACCAACACAAAACAGGCTGTAGAAGTACTATTGAATTCTGAGATAGACGTGCTCGTAATTGACAATTACATCATCAGGCGTAAACAATAATCGTATGGATTTATTCCTTTCTGCCGGAAGTATTGATATAACACCTGCAAAGCCGGTTGCGCTTGCAGGTTTCGCCGAGCGTCACGGTGCATACAGCAAAATACATGACAAGTTGGAAATAAACCTGGCAGTACTGAAGCAGGAAGACCAACTTGTATTATTGTACTCGGTTGATACATTGTTTGTGCCTGAAGAATTTGTACAGTCAATATTAAATCAGTTCGGCACAGCATATTCTTTACAGGAAAAGAATATCTGGATGACAGCATCACACACTCATTTCGCCCCGGGGCTGGATTATGAAAAACCGGGACTGGGGAGAGTAGACGAGGCCTACTACAAACAGGTGCATGAAAAGCTGTTGCAGCTTACAGAACAAGTATTAAAATCGACTCCTAAGAAAGTTACTGTTTCATATGGCAAAGGCAAGTCATCACTCAATGTCAACAGGCGAAAAAAGCTTTTGCGGCCTAAAGATGGCTGGAAACTCTATTGGAAAACATTGATGTATCCCGACTATGATGGAGTAAAAGATGATGATATCCAATTGTTGCAACTAAAAGACGAGCAAGGCAATGTGCGGATGGTGCTGTGGAATTATGCATGTCACCCAGTAGGATTCAGACACCGCAGCCAGGTATCAGCAGACTTTCCCGGCTTGATCAGAACTGAATTGAGGAACTACCTGCAACAGGAACAATTGCCTGTACTCTTCCTTATAGGTTTTGCCGGAAACCTGAAACCTGATGTGACACCCGTTACACATACACGATTCAAAGACAAGCTGAACTATTTTTTTCAGTTTGGGCCAAAGTACACGAGATTCCCATCTACAGAACTTTACCTGGAATGGATATCGCTATTGTGGAAAGAAACTAAGGTAGTATTAAAGTCATCAACAGAACTAACCACATCAAAACTAACAACCTCTCAGTACCGATTGCCCCTGAGCGAGATAATCGGCGATGACGATAAACACCATATTGACTTCAGAAAGCTGAGCATTGGTGAAAACATCCAGTTGCTTGCTGTATCTGCTGAGGTATTGGCGGAATATAAAGATGTTGTTGCCAATGCAATAACGGGCAATACAATAAATATCGGTTGCCTGGCAGGCACGAGAATATACCTGCCAACGGATAAGAATGTACAGGAGGGAGGCTATGAAGTGCATTGGTTTCAGCACAGGTTCGGGATAAAAGGTGATTTCAAACCCGGGCTGGATGAAAAAATCAAAAATGCCTTGATGCGTTTATGAGCAAAAAGCCAAGGATAATATTGGTAGCCAACTCTGTTCCCTTGCCGGCAACAGATTTTCTGAAGTACAAGCTCTTCGGATTATCAAAATCGTTCGACCTGCATTTTATTTGCTGGGACAGTAAGTTGAACAGGGATACGTTCTACGATAAGTATGCTCATGAGCTACCGAATAGGAACATCCACTTGTTTTATGAAAAGCTGCATGCTGCAGGTATAATCATGCTGTTGTTTCAGAACCTGTCCCGGCTTTTATTTAATCCTGTAATCAGTTGGTCACTTCTATACAGGCTAATCAGCCATAATGGATGGAAATCAAAAAAGCTATTTACGAAATTCAGCGTGTATTACCCATTAGCTGCATTGAAGCCCGACATTATACATTTTGAATACGGAACATTAGCATTCCAGTTCAGCGATATAAAGAATTATGTACGCTGCAAAACATCTGTCAGCTTCCGTGGGTATGACATCAACTATACAGGGCTGGAAGACAAAAACTATTATCAATCGGTATGGAAAAGTTTTGATGGCTTTCATTTCCTGGGGAAAGACTTGAAAAATCGTGCTATCAGGCGTGGTTATAACCAGGGTAAGCACGAAGCATTAATTCCTCCCGGCATTGATACAGAATTTTTCGCGCCTACCGGAGATGATAAGCGAACTGATAAATTCATAATAGTAAGTGTGGGCAGGCTGGCCTGGAAGAAAGGATATGAATACGGCGTACAGGCTGTCGCAAAACTGAAAGCCATGGGAATACCAGTTGAATACAGGATAATAGCTGACGGCAACTACAAGCAGCCAATACTCTTCGCCATATCAGAACTCGGCATTGAAAATGAAGTCCGCATAATTCCTGCTCAATCCCCCGAAGAAGTAAAAGCTCACTTAAACGATGCGCATGTATTGCTGCATCCTGCTTTGTCAGAAGGTTTCAGCAATGCGGTGCTGGAAGCACAGGCCATGCAACTGCCCGTAATTACTACTAATGCTGATGGCTTGGCTGAAAACGTGGAAGATGGCGTTACCGGCTTTGTCGTGCCAACTTATAGTGCTGATGCATTAGCAGAAAAACTTGAATGGTGCTATCAAAATCCAGAGCATATGAAAATAATGGGCGAGGCAGGACGAAAAAGAGTAATAGATAAATTCAGGGTAGAAGCACAACTAAAAAAGTTTGAAGTTTTCTATCGTAGTTTGTATGATGAGCATTAAGGCAGACCTTGTATATTTTTCCCATAGTAGGGATGTAAATTGGCCATACGGCAACACGTATCAATCTGAGTTGAGTGTACAGGGGCTGCATAATACTCTTAGCAAACTTGTTTCAGAAACAACTGCCGAATGGATTGTATTCTGGGATTACACGCTTGGCGAGCCCGATACAGGATTGATACAGCAACTAATTACACAGCCTGTCGGTGTCTTTCATGCAGGTCTCAGGTTAGGTACACACGGCTTGCCCGACGTATTAAACTACGTACACCCTACATGGATGTACAATGCGGATGGTGGTAACGAAATTACACATAGTAATTTCCGAATGAGCTTCCGTGCCTGCATCATAAGGACTGAGGTGCTGAAGAAAATCGGTTTACCGTCAACACACTATTCTTCTCTTGAGATGGTAGCTGTAGCCTATGGATACAATGTGTTGAAGCAAGGCGGTATTATAAGATATCATTCTGGTCTTTTACAAAAAGATGCAACAGATAAAGTTGCTGTGTCACTCAAAGATGAATGGGTATTTGCCCGGCAGTTTTTTACAAAGAAATGGTTGAGATGGATTTTGTTTAATAAACCGGGGTTCATTGCAAACCTTAGTGCTTGGCAGAAAACTAAATCAGTTAAATATGTAAACGCCAAACCGACTTTGCATCCGTCACTTGCTACAAACACACCTGTTCAGCACAAAACGGTATCTGTGCTTGCTCCTACGTTGGACAGGTACCCTTACCTGGAAGAAGAACTGAGGGAATTGAATGAGCAGACCATATTGCCGCACGAGGTATTGATAACCGATCAGACAGATGAGAACAGGCGACAACAATTAGAGTTCAGCAAGTACCCGAATATAACAGTCCGCTATTTTCCGCAAAACGAAAAAGGGCAATGCCTGGCATGGAACAAACTCATAGAAGAAGCTACAGGTGAGTATATCTTCTTCTTCGGCGACGATGCCTATGATATAAAACCACAGCTTATCGAAAAAATGCTGCAAACCATGCAACGTTATGATGCAGACATGGTAGCGTCTAACGTTCGTGAAAAAGGTATTGTGTACGGGGCCGCAAACTATCATTATTACATGTCCGATACCTTTCCTATTACACTGATAAAGAAATCGGTTGTAATGGAAGCAGGCAAAATGGACATGTTCTTTAACCGTAACGTAAAAGCCGACCATGACCTGGCAATGCGTTGTCATTTGAACGGGGCGCTTATGATATACGACCCTTCTGCTGAAATAGGCCACCACAGGGCGCCATCCGGCGGATTACGTGCACACAACGCACGGGTGATTACCAACTTCATGACCAAAAACACCATCACCAAAGTATTGAACCCGGGCCCCAGCGAAATATTTATTGCCAAAAAATACTATTCTGAAAAACAGTTGGTAAGCCATGTACGCATCAAGTATATGAACCAGCTTATCATCAATGGTAATATTCTAAAAAAGATTGCAAGGCTATTATTTCTGTTGTACAAAATACCGGCATTGAGAAAGGCATATAAAGCCAATATGGCAATGGTAGATGAAGAAATGGAAAGGAGGAAAGCGGATAAATGAAAATACTGCAGGTAATAGACAGGCTGGAGGCGGGTGGTGCTGAACGTTTACTAATCAGCATTACGCACCTGCTGGCTGACAAAGATGTTTCTTCGGGAGTACTATTATTTAATGACGGAGGTGCGCTTGATAAAGAATTGGACCCGCGTGTTGAAGTACACCTGTTGAACAGAACTAACAAATTCAACCTGTTCACACTTTATAAAGCGCACCGTATTTGTAAGCAGTACGATATTGTACACGCTCATCTAAGGCATGTATATGCTTATATCCGTATGGCTCAACTGTTGTTCGGCGGCAAGTATAAATTGCTATTGCACGACCACGCTGCTATAACAAATGATGTACCTGTGCGAATGCGCAGAATCTTTAAGCCCCGATATTATATAGGTGTAAATGAAGAGCAAACTAACTGGGCGATAAAAACAATAGGTGTCGAACAGCAAAATGTATTCCTACTGCAAAACACTGTGCTGGCGAAAGAACTATCATCAAATCTGCGGCCTGGTTCAAAGAAAGTCATATTGATAGCCAACATCCGGCAGGTAAAAAATATTGAGTTTGCCATATCTCTTTGCAGGAGCATGGGTTGGCAGCTGGATATTTACGGCAATATCATTGAGCAGGAGTATTACGATAGACTAAAAGAGCTTGCAGGTGATGATAACGGTATTAATATCATAACAGGTGTCACAGATTTTTCAAGCTTGTACAGGCAGTATAACCTTGCCATACATTGTTCACCCAAAGAAACAGGCCCGCTTGTGCTGATTGAATACCTTGCTGTGGGGCTACCTTTTATCGCTTATCAGACAGGTAGCGCTGCCGATATAATAGCAGCAGAATTGCCGCAATTGTTTATGCAAAACTTTGAACCGGAACAATGGCAACAACGTATAACCGAAATAATACAGAATGAAGATTTGCCCCGGCAAATGCAGCAACTCTTCAAAATGAATTTTAACCCCGAAGATTACATCAATAAGTGTCTGCAGATATACCAAAGCGTACACTCTTAGTAGTGTCAGATACAGCTATGTATGATGATGCAGGCAACCTGCTCGTTTTCGACCCGGTATTGCGCGAGTTGAAAGTAGTGCAGGATATGTTCGATAACATCATATGGCTAGGTGCAAGAACATTGAACAAGAAGGACACATTAAGACAAGTGGACAGTGAAAAAATCCATGCTGACATGTTGCCCTGTGTCAGCCGTAGTGGGTTGATCAATATTTTCTTTGTGCTGCTGGCCTACCCTGTTTTCCTGTTCAGGATAGTAAAGTACCTGCCACAAGCAACACATGTACATACACGCGCGCCGTCTCACCCGGCCTTTCTCATGATACTCCTCTCCCTGCTGGACAATAAAAGGATATACGCACATAAGTATGCAGGGGAGTGGACGGACAAAAATATTCCCCTTACCTACCGCATACAACGTAGCCTGCTGAAGCGTGTACGCAAGCCAAATATAAAAGTCATTATCAGCGGCAAGAATGAAGAAGAATCTGTGAACGTTCATGATATGCAGAACCCCTGCATTTACGCACATGAAATAAATGCCATGAACAATATTGGCTTGCATAAAGATTTCAGCAAAGACCTAAGGCTGTTGTTTGTGGGCAACCTGATGCCATCAAAAGGTGTTCTTCAGTTATTGGATGCCCTGAATAACGAACAACTGAACAAAAGGGTTACTCAATTACACATTGCAGGTGGTGGGCGTCTACTGGACGACGTGCGTAAAAAAGCTGAGCAAAATAGTAATGTAAAAATTACGGTGTCTGGCGACATTACAAGGGAGGAGTTAAATAAACTCTACGCAGATGCGCACCTGCTGATACTGCCCAGCAGTTCTGAGAGCTTTCCTAAAGTGGTGGCTGAAGCAGCCGCATACGGCTGCATACCCGTTACAACATCTTTATCAGCAATTACACGCCAGATAACCGATGGCATTAATGGGTTCCTGATGACGGACAACTCGCCGGGTAGTATTACACAGACAATTAACCGCGTCGCTGACAATACTGAACTATCAGTCATCAGCCACAACGCAATAGAAATGAGTAAACTCTTCACATACGAACGTTTCAGGCAACAAATGGCAAGGGTGTACAATATAAATACATGAGCATATACAAAGCGGATAAGCTCAATATATTACATGTAGCGGGTTTAGTTACAATCGGTACTATAGCTTGCTATGTACCGCTGCTGGTAACAGCAGTATGGGCTGCTGTATTTCTTATCACCCTGGCTGCCTTAGTTTCAGACCGGCAAGACTGGATATGGTATTGCATAGCAGCTTCTCCCATTATAGAAGTATGGGCGCGTATGGTAAAGGGTGCTGTTGTGCCAGATGAAATTGGCAAATACTATCTACTCTTCGCCATAGCATCCATACTGATATATCATATCAAAAGCGCATCAAATAAACCCTTGTATAAGGCTGGCATATTGATAATTGTAATGTTATTACCCAGCCTCGTAGTCAACCTGGCAGATTTCAGCTTCGACCAATGGGCGTTCAATATTCTGCCAACGCTTGAATTAGGTTTCCTCCTGATGCTGGCAGCCCGCGAAAGATGGGATATAGAACGTTTTGCAAAGACACTTCAAATGGGACTGGCACCCATAGTGTTTGTCGTCATGTACCTGATACTAAAGACACCCGCTATCAGCAGTGTCAACTTTATGCTGGGGGCGAATTTTAAAGCTGCTGGCGGTGGCAGCAACCAGGTGGCTACTGTGCTGGGGCTGGGCATATTATATACTATGCTCCTATTGCTGCTCAAACGTCCTGTAGTAGCACGCTGGGCATGCTACCTGCTTATTGCATTTCTGTTCTTCCGCAGCTTCCTTACATTTTCGCGTGGTGGTGTGTTCACTGCAGTAGCATCGGTGTACGTGGCTATCGGTTTTGCCATGATAGTCAACCGGAAAACATTTATCCGCTATTCGGCCATCATGATTGTTTTTGCTGCATTGGGTGTATTTGTATTTAACAAAGTGGATGAACTTACAGGCCATAAACTCACACAACGTTACAGCGGAGAAACAATAGCCACCATATCGGGCGAGCAGGAAAAAACATGGAACAAGGTTACCTCAGGCCGTACTACATTGATTAATGCCGACTGGAATATTTTCAAGGAATATTTTCTTTTTGGAGTAGGTCCCGGTGGTGCAAAAGACTTGCGCACAAGGTACGGTGCGCCCCCCGACTCTGCGGCACATACCGAAGTAACACGCCTGATGAGTGAGCATGGTGTTGGTGGTTTGCTGGCTGGCGTAGTATTGCTCCTGTTCCCGATATTCTGGTTGAGGAAACAACGCTACCGATTGTGGATGGGTATAAGCACCGCATTGTTTTGCATGGCATTACTTACTTCTATGCACTCAGCCATGCGTACCAATACTACTATCGTGTGTTACGTACTCGCATCTATACCCGTATATATAAGAAGGGCTAATGGCAGCTAGGCAACTACGCATATTATACATCGGTAATAAGCTGGCTGAACATGGCAGGACTCCTACATCTATTGACACACTCGGCCCCTTGCTGGAGAAGGAAGGGCATACAGTTTATTATGCAGGCAACAAACTAAAGCAATCAGCCCGCTTGCAGCATATGTTGCTTAGCATTTGGAAATACAGGAAAGAGGTTGACCTAGTATTAATAGACACTTATAGTACAACAGCCTTTTATTACGCATGGCTGTCTGCAAAACTGTGCAGGTGGTTGGGTGTAAAATATGTACCTATCCTGCACGGGGGCAACCTGTCGGACAGATTTCAGCGTTCGCCGGGCAAATGCAGAACGGTTTTTGGTAACAGCGCAATAAATATAGCCGTCTCACCCTACCTGCTGTATTACCTGCAACAAGCTGGTTATAAAGGAACAGTTATTGAGAACAGTATTTCGTTAAGCGATTATGCTTTCAGGCAGCGTACACAGCTGCAACCACGGCTTTTATGGGTGCGCTCTTTTCACGAAACATATAATCCGCAAATGGCTGCGTACCTCGTTCATGCGTTAAAGAAGCAATACCCCGATATACACCTCACCATGGTTGGTCCGGACGTGGATGGCAGTATGGACAAATGCAAACAGCTAGCCATAGACCTGGGAGTAGATCAGCAAATAACATTTACGGGTAAGTTGAGTAAATACGAATGGATATCTTTAGCGCAATCAAAAGATATTTTCATCAATACCACCAACTACGATAACCTGCCTGTAAGTGTATTGGAAGCTATGGCACTTGGCCTACCGGTTGTATCTACCAATGTTGGTGGCATACCTTATATAATTACCAATCAACAAAACGGGCTATTGGTACGTGCGGATGATGTTGCTGAAATAGCAGATGCTGTAACACAACTACTGAGCAACAACAATATGGCTGCTGCTATTAGTAAGCATGCCCGTGAATACGCAACACAATACGACTGGAACATCATTAAAACCAAATGGGATAACCTGCTGCAATCAATAGCCAAGTCTTGAACCTGTTTGAGCAAATATTACAGTTTAAAGGTTATCCTTTCGCGGAAGCGAAAAAGGAGTTGGCTGCATTGCAGGCTATGGGTACTGACGAGTTCCTTAATTGGCAGCAGCAAAGAGCATGGCAGCAGGTGCGGTTTCATTATACGTATAATCCGTTGTATAAAAAATTGGTGGGTAACACAATCCCCGACAAATGGGAAGACTTACCCATAGTGACCAAGAAAGATTTACAGCAGCCTTTAAGCAGCATCATAACAAATGGGGTAAACTTTAAGGACTGTCATACGGGAAATACGTCCGGTTCTACAGGTACACCTTTTTTTTATGCTAAGGATAAGATGACGCATGCCATGACATGGGCTGTAATAGCCGACAGGTATAGTTGGTATGGTTTGACAGTAGCATCCCGGCAAGCCCGCTTCTACGGTATACCGAAGGAATTTGTAGCCAACAGCAAAGAGCAGCTAAAAGACAGAATGATGAACCGCGAGCGCTTCAGTGTATTCGATTTGTCG
>JACFNS010000035.1 GCA_019454705.1 Taibaiella sp.
CCAGTTGCGCGATATACTGGACAACATACTGTACGATGTACAACATAAAGTAGAAATAGATGTAGCGGAAATAAAACCCTTGCAGCCGTTTCCTTTCCCCTGGAAGGTGAATGCTTTTTTCGATGCCATGCCCGAGTGTGTTGAGTTGATACCATCAGCCATACAACCCATACCTGGCGAGATATTGAACAAAGATTACGATCTTATATTATTGGGTTACCAGCCCTGGTTCCTCAGTCCTTCCCAACCGGTCACTTCTTTTCTGAAAAGCAGTTATGCTTCTTTGTTGTCAGGCAAACCGGTTATAACAGTAGTGGGTTGCCGCAATATGTGGCTTAATGCCCAGGAGCGTGTAAAGGAGATGCTGCTGGACGTTAACGCACGCCTGGTTGGGAATATTGTACTAACAGACAGCCATCCAAACCTGGTTTCCACACTCACGGTAATGCGCTGGGCGTTCAAGGGACAAAAAGAGGCTTCCGGTATTTTGCCGGAAGCAGGGGTACAGTCGGCCGACATCAAAAATACACAGCGTTTTGGCACGCCTATTTACAATCACCTGCAAGAGGGCAGGTTGGATACACTGCACAAAGAACTGCTGATGCAGGGAGCCATCCATCTCAAGCCCGGCCTGATTATACTGGAGAAGCGCGGCATTACCAACTTCCGCAAGTTTGCTAAATACATCCGAGAAAAAGGTGGTCCGGGCAGTCCCGAAAGGCAAGGCAGGGTGAAACTCTTTCAACGTCTGCTGGTCACAGGTATATTTGTTCTCTCACCCATATCATCACTCACTGCTAAATTGCAATTACAGTTGCAAAAGCAGGGCCTGTTGAAAGATGTACAATACTTCAAGTCTCTGCGATATGAGCCGGGCAAGTTGTAATGTTTTAAATTCTTATACTAATGTGACTAAACTCTGCGTTTATAGTATAGTTTTGTATTAGAATTAATATCCTATTCTTTACCTAAAATCTTACTTATGTTCAGACCACTAATCACACTAATCGGAGTTTTGTTTTTTTCTTTTTCTGTTAACGCCCAGGTCAATATCGCAGGAGGGATATATAATGATGCCATATTCTACAAATCATTTAGTCCGTATGTCATTTCGGGAGATGCTTTTATTATGCCTGGTGTGAATGTCTTGGTGGAACCAGGCGCTGTAGTGAAATTCAAGCGCGGTGCAAAGTTAATAGTACGCGGAAACCTGCGCGCAATCGGCACTAAAACGGACAGTATTTTATTCACGGCTGATACGTCAGCTCCGTATGTTGGATATTATCAGGGAATACAAGTTGAGGTAAACGGGGGTGTCTCATTCGGGCAAAAAACAACACAAATCCAAATGGAATATTGCATTGGAGAATACGCCTCTGAATTTATCAAGTTCAAAAGTGCCTATAACGGGCCTTATATTTTCAGGCATAGTCGGTTCGCAAACAACAGATATGTATGTAAGGAGATTGCTCAGAGTGCCCATGAAGTATATTATGATAATTGCCTATTTCATAATAACTATTCTTGTGTAACGGGAGGCGGGGAAAGTCATAAAGTGTATATAACGAATTGCTGGTTCCTTAATAATGCATATGGAAGTTCAGGTGGACATGTTAGTAACTGTGTATATAAAGGAAATACAGTAGAAGGGGCATACTTGTATCAGGAAATAGAGAATTCCTATTTTTTCGAGAATAAAATAGGTGCAAGGCTAGACATGCACCATGACACCAGGTTTGTAAATAACGAGGTCTTCAATAATGAAATAGGAATAGAAATTGATAGGATGGGTATAGCTAGCCACATTGTTCTCACAAATAACAGAATTTGCCAGAATACTAGTTTTAATGTAAAATATGACCATACCAATAATATAGACTTGTCTGGAAACTGTTGGTGTTCAAATGATCAGAGCTTTATTTCTGGCAAAATATTCGATGGTTATGATAATCCTGTGTTAGGACTTATAAAATTTGACTCACATCTGAACTGTGGTATCAGGCTGCCTCCTCCTATGAGTATACCTACTACTGTAGATAGAGAAAACACATTTACAATGCATCCTAATCCGGCGACGGGGTATACGGCCATAGAACCACAAACAGGTGTGTATAAGTATGATGTCATAGTAAACGATGTCCAGGGGAGAATAGTATTGTCTCTTGTTGGGCAGGTGGGCAAGACCGTAATTAATACTAGACCCCTTACGCCTGGTATGTACATTGTACAGGTAAGAAATGGAGATAAAGTGTTGCCTATACGAAAGTTGGTCGTCAGGTAAACCCGCATCCCATTTTCTTCTCGTTTTGCTTACCTTGCGATAAATTTTCCAAAATGCAGAAGGATACCGTCATCTACGGATTGATACAGGAAGAACTGGAACGTCAGCGCCGCGGGCTGGAATTGATAGCATCTGAAAACTTTGCCAGTATGCAGGTGATACAGGCTATGGGCAGTGTGCTGACTAATAAGTATGCTGAGGGGTATCCTGGCAGGCGTTATTATGGTGGTTGCGAGGTAGTGGATAAGACGGAAACCCTGGCAATAGAGCGGGCGAAACAGATTTTTGATGTAGAATACGCCAATGTGCAGCCGCACAGCGGTTCACAGGCCAATGCGGCGGTCATGCTGGCTGCTCTTAATCCCGGCGATGTTATCCTGGGCCTCGACCTGAGTATGGGTGGGCACCTGACACATGGTTCTCCTGTAAGTTTTTCTGGCAAGTTGTACAATGCATTTCATTACGGCGTTCGCAAAGAAGACGGCCTGGTGGATTACGATGATATGGAGCGTAAAGCCAAAGAGCATAAACCCAAAATGATCATTTGCGGAGCATCAGCCTACAGCCGCGATTGGGACTATGCACGTATACGCGAAATTGCTGATAAAGTTGGAGCTCTGATATTGGCGGATATTTCTCACCCGGCAGGTCTGATTGCCAAACATCACCTTAACTCACCCTTTGAGCATTGCCATTTTATCACTACTACTACCCACAAAACACTGCGTGGGCCCCGTGGCGGGCTTATCATGATGAAGCAGGATTTTGAAAACCCATGGGGCATTACCGGCCCTAAAGGTGAAATCCGCCTCATGAGCCAGTTGCTCGATTTGGCTGTTTTCCCCGGTATACAGGGCGGACCGCTTGAGCATACGATAGCCGCCAAGGCGGTTGCTTTCCACGAAATACTGCAACCTGAATTTGGTGTGTACACGCAGCAGGTTATCAACAATGCGCAGGCACTGGCAAATGCACTGATGGCCAAAGACTACAATGTAGTGTCTGGTGGAACAGACAACCACTTGGTGCTGATAGACCTCCACAACAAAAACATAACAGGTAAAAAGGCGGAGAATGTATTAGTACACGCTGATATCACCCTCAACAAAAACATGGTGCCTTTCGATGATCGTTCTCCTTTTGTTACATCAGGTATACGAATAGGCGTACCTGCAGTTACTACCCGTGGCCTGAAAGAAGAACACATGTCTCAGGTTGTGGATTGGCTGGACAGGGTACTCATGTCTCCTGATGATGAATCCGTTATACAGGTTGTAAAAGGAGAGGTAAATGAGTTCATGCTGTCTTTCCCTATGTACGTAGAGCAAATGTCAACGGTTTGATAACGAATGGTTAATAACCATTATTTGTAGAACCTTAACAGCTACTTTGCCTATTTTCGCATGTTAAGAGGTACAATCGAAAAGAATGTTCAGAACAATATTTCAACATGCGGCTTTGTTCGCTCTGCTCATGCTGTGGGTATGCGAACCCATAGCAGCCCAGAAACGTAAGAAAAAAGATAAGGAAGAGGAAGAAGTGGTTATCAGCATATACGATGTAGATACTCTCATGAATCCCATTCCACTCCAGCGCCAGCTCTGGCACAATGGCAGAGGGCATATAGATGAGTTCCAGGCTCGTATAGATGGCGCAGATGGTACGGTTGATGGTTTTGTTACTATAACTGAAGATTCTGTCTTTTCCCGCTTGTTTACCCAGTCGCTCATCCGCGATATTGATCAAATACAGGTGATGATTGAAAACCTGCCTGCGGCTGATGCAGGTTGGGACCAACGTACAGAGAACAACTATAAGCTGCGGTACCTGCAGGCTGTAGATGAACTGATGAAACGCTACCTGTCTGATCCTGCGCCCGATGGTTATTTCTACAGGCGTTCGGTTACCAATCTTAAGGAGTTTATTATTGCCGATTACGAAGGCAGGACCGGTGCCTTTATTGAACAGAATGTGAATGTGTACACCCTGAACAACAGTACGCGTCTTTTAGATGCAGAACACCCCGACAGGCAATACCTATATAGAGAAATGGGCCGCATGGAACCAGCTATGATGATAGACAAGCTGGCGGAGTTTGCCTCTTATTCTTATGCCTGCGATGTAATTGCGGCCGCAGCGCGGGTAGTACCTAACAAAGTGTTTAACTATGCCACTTCTACCAGTGGGCTTCGTTACGTAGTAGAAAATTGTCCAGACCCTTTGGTAAGGGCAATCGTACAAATAGCGCGTTATTCCAAGTCGCCGTTGCGGGCCATGCCTTTCCTGAATGACATTTATACAGGTAAAAAGACTATTACACAGATAGATGCTATCGCCGCAGACGAGGACCTTTATTATCAAAACCTGGTAAGGCTGAAACTGGAGAACGTAAGTCTGGGCGGTGATACTTATACAGACGAGTTGCATTACCGCGGCCTGCGTTATGTGCGCGAGATGAATGACCTGCATAATGAGAAACCACCTGTACGTTTCAAATGCATCAATGGTATGCCGCCGGAGGTGCTGTACTTCATCATGGTTTATGGCCAGGACGAGATATATACCAGTAGTTTCGTAGGTACCTTCAACAGGATGATGGAGCGCATGGAAGGCAAATCAGGCTATGACTTATTGAGCACTGTGCACCGTGACAAATTCCGTACGTTCCTGCGTATGTGTGCAGGGTATAACACCCTCAGCGACTTCCTGGGTACTATGGCGCCCGAACAGAAGACACAGCTGATGAAAGACTTCATTGCGGGGCTGGAACAAGGCAAGGATGATGACCTGGAAGGTGCTGTAGATGTAGCTGATGCCTTCGGTAGTATACGCGACGAGGAACTGGCAGATTTCCTGCGCAACGAGGTAAAGTATAACTACGAACAATCTTACCGCAAGGGCAGCAAAAAAGGCGTAATAGTGTATGGCCTGTTGGCTACTCTGTTTGAGGGTACGCGCAGCAGCGATAATAGTGAAGCTGTAATGGCGCAATCGGCCAGGCTGAAGCTTCCGCCGATTAACCTGGTGCCTTACAACAACCTGCTCAGCGATACGGGCCAGGTAGTATACGAGCAGTTCTTCTTCTATGGAGATGAGGATGGCCGTGCGTCTTACAACAGCTTCCTGACCAACTTTAAGGACAAGACCAAATGGGCTATAGAGAAGACAGAGTTCTGGACGAAGATTACTTCCATATCAGGCAAGCCGGTAGTTGTATATGCCAACATGCCGCTTGAAGAACCTGAAGATGAAGTGGCCGTAGCTAAGCTTTGTGAGCACCTCGCAGCTAATAATATCCATCCTACCGTACTAGTACACAGGGGGCACAGCTATCACCTGCCCCTTACACTCGACAGGATAACTAAGGAGAACAGGATTGTAATACTTGGTTCCTGCGGTGGTTACCACAACCTGTCTACGGTACTCAGTAAGGCACCCAATGCTAATATCATATCGTCTAAACAGACAGGGGCCATGAGTATCAACGAGCCGATAATCAAAGCTATCAACGACCAGATATCAGCCGGGCAGGACATCAACTGGATTACCACATGGCAAGCGCTGGGCGGTAATTTCAGCACAGCTTCCAAGCCCATCAAAGAAATGTTTGACGACTACGTACCCCCGCACAAAAACCTGGGTGCGATATTCATCAAAGCATACAGGAGGTTGTTTAACGCGGATATGTAATGGAGCCAATCAGTATAAAGAATATCAGTACCAAAGCCCCCGATGGATGGGATAAGGAAGCTACAAAGCTCAAGACTAAGGATATTCTTGCTGAACTGAACGAGCTGCAAAACCTTCTGTACGCTGAAAATAAGCACAGTGTACTTGTGATATTCCAGGGTATGGATGCCAGTGGCAAAGATGGGGTAGTGCGCGATGTGTTTACATCCATGAACCCCACAGGCATTCGGGTTTATTCATTCAAAGTGCCTACTGAAGAAGAGCTATCGCACGATTTCCTGTGGAGGGTGCATAAGGTAACCCCACCGCGGGGCATGATTCATGTGTTCAACCGCTCACATTACGAGGATATACTAGTGACCCGTGTACACGGTATGATAGACGATGCAACCGCTCAGAAACGTATCAAAGCTATTAACGATTTTGAGCAACTGCTTACTGAACATGCCAATACCACTATACTCAAATTCTACCTGCACATATCGCAGGAAGAGCAGCATGAGCAACTGGTAGAGCGCCTGAAAGAACCCAGCAAAATGTGGAAGTACAATTCAAAGGACTTCGACGAATCAGCCCAGTGGGATACATATATGAAGTATTACGAAGAAGCCTTTAACTCCTGTAATAATATCCCCTGGCATATTATCCCAGCCGACCAGAACTGGTATAAATCGTACCTTGTCGCCACTATACTCCGAGATACACTCAAAGGGTTGAATATGAAATATCCCGGCATCAAGAAAGGGTAGTATGCTAGTATGCCATTTAGCTCACAAACTCCCTTATAAATTCATTTACCAAGCCCGGTTGTTCCAACTGTACAAAGTGCCCACAGCCTGATAGCATTTCCAACCGTGCATGAGGTATTTTAGCTATCGCCTGATTAGCCATTGCTTTGGTAGTAGTATGATGTATCAGCCTGTTAGGTATCAATGCATCCCGTTCACCGTATATCACCAGCACATTTTGTTGTATGTTATGCAGTTGGTCATATACAGGCTCTTCCATCATACTGTCTATGCAGGCCTCTACCATTTTCCTGTATTGGCTCACCGGCTGGCGGTGCATTAGTTCCACCAGTTCCTGCAGCATACTATCCGCATATTCAGGATATTGGTAAAAGCTCGTCTTAACTATTTTGCGCAGGCTGTTTTCTTCGGTAGAAAAGAAGTCGAAGAAATGAATACTGGTCTTATACAATGCCCGTTCCATCTGGCTGAAGGTCTCGAACCCTGCAGGAGCGCACAGCACCAGTTTGTCGCAGACGGCAGGGTGGTTAATCACCAGGTTGAGCAATACCTGTCCACCCATGCTATGGCCTACCGGCACTACATTTTGCAGGTTCAGCTTTAGCATAAAGTCGTACACACAGCCGGAGAAGAAGTTGATACCGTAAGGATAATTACCCCAGTCGGAATAGCCATTGCCCGGCAAGTCTATTGCTATGCAACGGTACTGTTGTTTCAGGCGCTCAATATTCTTTGCCCATACGCCGGCATAGTTGGCCAGCCCGTGCACCATTAGCAGAGTAGTTTCGCCTTCGCCTTCATCTATATAGGCCAGGTTGCAGCCGTTGGAAAGGCGAGTGTAATGTGTTTTGTATTTTGCGTTTTTATAAAACATTTGTTGTTTATATAGCAAAATTGATGCCTGCTTGCATGCAGGCATCAATTGAAAGTTATGAGCAACGCTTAATAACCCATTTGGCTACCGTAGGTGCCAGCTCTTTCTGGCTTTTGCCACCTACAAAAACGCCTATATGTCCGCCTGGGAAAGGATATTCTTCCTTGTCCTTGCTGCCTATGGCTTTCATTACCGGCAACGTGCTTTCGTTGGGTATGATGTTGTCGTCCGTAGCGTACACGTTCAGGTAAGGCACGGTCATATTTTTCAGGTCCACCTTGCGGCCACCCAGCTCAAACTTGCCTCTTATCAACAGGTTGTCGCGGAACAGGTCTTTGATGTACTTGCGGTACATCTCGCCCGGCATAGCAGGCAGGTCGCCTTTCCACTTTTCCATACGCAGGAAGTTCATCATTTTTTTCTCGTCGTCCAGGCTGTCCAGCACACCCAGGTATTTGCTGATGTTCATGCTGGGTTTCAACATACCGAATGCGCTGTCTATCATTTCGCCCGGAATGGTGCCTACTGCGTCCACCATAGCATCTACGTCTATATATTTGGCCCATGTGTACAGCATACAGTTGCCACCGGGTTCAAAGTCGAACGGTGCTACATAAGTGGTCAGCGATTGCAGCTTCTCAGGATACAGGCTGGCATATATCATGCTGTATGTACCGCCCTGGCAAATACCCATTTTATGAATCTTCTCCACGCCGTTGCTCTTACGTACGAAGTCTACCGCATCGTTCATATAACCGTCTATGTAGTCTTCCATGGTCAGGTAGCGGTCGGCTTTGGTAGGGTAGCCCCAGTCCATGATGTATATGTCCAGCCCCTCGTCCAGCAGCTTTTTCACCAGGCTGCGGTCGGGTTGCAGGTCCAGCACGTCGTGCCTGTTAAGCATAGCGAAGCTTACCAGTACAGGGGTAGTGCATTTGGCCGGAGTTTCGCGGATGTAGTGATATACACTCACATGGTCGCGCTTCCATACTAATTCTTTGGGGGTAGTGGCTACTTCCACCTCGCCCATCTTCTGCAAGGTTTCATAACCCTTGACCAGTTTCTGTGTTGTAGTCGACAGTTCTTCAGCAATGCCTGCGGGGTTCCAATTCATATGATTTTTAAAAATTTGCGCGAAGGTATGAAGATTTTTTCAAATACAGCCTCCCTTCGCAAATGAGATAATACAATAGTAAGATAGGTGTTAAAAGTCATAAGTAGTAAGTCGTGAGTCGTAAGTTTTTTGAAAAAGTGTTGCCAAAAGGTTACCATTTTTTTGGTTTTTTCCCCTGTGACTCGTCCTGAAAAAGTCAGGACAGGCTCAGGTTAATGTCTGCTGCATAAGGCTATTCTTGAAAATGTTCCATTTTGATGCCGGATTTTTGGTTTTACGTTTTTTGAACCTGAATTTGCATTAAGTGATTGATTATCAACGTTAGGTTTGTGCGAATTGTTCCGAATTGGGAACAAAACAGAAATGTGATAATATTAAACCTCCAGGCGGTGTGGTCAGACAAGGGGGTACAGGTATGTCAAAGAACGTTATCCAGGTACTGAATTGCGACACCGATTATATGTACAAATATACGTAAAATTGATGTTGTTTTAAATTAAAATATTGTTTTTCATTAACCGTTGGTGGAGGTAATAAGAACGGATAATTTGGGATGTGCCGACGAGGGTTTGTTGGCGAAGTACGCTAACAAAGGCGAAAAAGTAAAAAGTGAAAAAAAGGGGAGAAGGGGTCTTATTTCAAAAAAAGGCATCTTCAAAATGTACTATTTCTTTGATGGCGTCTTTTTGGGTGATGATGCTGATGATATCGAAGCGGATGCGCTGGTATTGGGGGTATTGATACAGGAATTCTTCGGCGGCGGTTTTCAGGTAGTCTTGTTTGGCGGGGCCTACAGCATCCTCCGGGTAGCCAAAATAAGCCGCCGAGCGGGTTTTTACTTCTACAAACACCAGCAGCCCGTCGTGCTCGGCCACCAGGTCCACCTCTTTCTTTCCATGTTTCCAGTTGCGGTACAGTATAGTATAACCCTTTGTTTGCAAAAAGTTTTCAGCTATTTTTTCACCATTAGTGCCAGTTTCATTATGTTTGGCCATCGAAAAAACGAAGTATGAAAGAATTAGTACAAAATTTCCCCACTCAACTGCACGAAGCCATGCTGATAGGCCAAAGTTATCGTTTTACAGCGTCTAAAAAAGACTTTGCTAATGTGGTGCTGACCGGGCTGGGCGGTAGCGGTATAGGTGGCTCTATAGTACAGAATTTTGTATCTGATAAATTATCCGTTCCCTTTATCGTTAATAAAGATTATTTCCTGCCTGCTTTCGTTGGTAAAGGCAGCCTGGTCATTGTTTCTTCTTATTCAGGCAATACCGAAGAAACATTGCAAGCTATGCAACAGGCGCTGAAGGCAAAGGCGACTGTTATTTGTATCACATCGGGCGGTAAAATAGCGGAGCTGGCCAAGAAGAAAAAGCTGGACTGTATCATGCTGCCGGCCGGTATGCCGCCCCGCGCCTGCCTCGGTTA
Source organism: Taibaiella sp. (assembly GCA_019454705.1). Taxonomy (GTDB): domain Bacteria; phylum Bacteroidota; class Bacteroidia; order Chitinophagales; family Chitinophagaceae; genus UBA5543. The sequence continues at coordinate 10,137 of JACFNS010000035.1, forward strand.
TTCTATGACGCAGGTACTGTTTGTGTTGCAGGGTATGGGCCTGCTGGACTATAATTTCAAAAAAGACCTGAATGCTTCTATAAAGATGCTGAAGACCAATGGCAAAAGCATACAGCGCAAGGCTGCTGCACTGGCCAAGAAGTTGTACGGCACTACACCAATAATATATTCTACCGCTGAGTACGAGGGTATGGCTATCCGATTCAGGCAGCAAATCAACGAGAACAGTAAAATGCTGTGCTGGCACCATGCCGTGCCCGAAATGAACCATAACGAACTGGTGGGCTGGCGCGATAAGGACAACTCAAAAGCTGTTATTTTTCTGCGTGATGAGCAGACCTATGAGCGCACGCAGTACAGGATAGAAATCAACAAAAAAATCATACGCAAGTACACTAAGAATATCACCGAAGTGTATGCAGAAGGCAAAAGCTACTGGGAAAAGATATTCTACTTCGTACACCTGACCGACTGGGTATCTGTATACCTGGCAGATATGCGCGGGCACAACGCTACCGAAGTGAAAGTAATCGACTTTCTGAAAGGGGAGCTGGGCAAGCATTAATTCAATACTTACAACACATTATTGTACAGCCGCTTTATGCGGCTGTTTTTTATATATCTGCCATTGTTTGCTCCAATCAGTTTTGTTATCTACCTTTGCAGTTCTGGCAAGTCTTATACGGCCAGCTCCTGCTGAACCCCCCAGGACAGGAATGTAGCAAGGGTAGGTGGTCGTAGCGGCGCGATGTAAGTAACTTGCCAGTTCTTTTTTTATATCCCATCTCTTTTGTTGATAATTTCATTTTCCCTGCCTGAATAATTGACTATTTTTGCACCTGAAACAAATCGTATATGAAGTTTTTTATAGATACAGCTAATCTCGACCAGATAAAGGAAGCGCATGACCTCGGTATACTGGATGGTGTAACCACCAACCCCAGCCTGATGGCTAAAGAGGGCATCAAAGGCCACGACGCTATCATGAATCACTACAAAGCCATATGCGAAATAGTGGACGGCCCCGTAAGTGCGGAGGTTATCAGCACCGACTTTAACGGTATAGTGGAAGAGGGTAAAAAGCTGGCAAAAATTCACGATAACATTGTGGTGAAAGTCCCGATGATAAAAGACGGTATTAAAGCCATCAAATGGTTTACCGACAACGGCATAGCTACTAACTGTACACTGGTATTCTCTGCAGGCCAGGCTATACTGGCTGCCAAGGCGGGTGCTACGTACCTGTCTCCTTTCATAGGCCGTATTGACGATGCCAACTGGGACGGTATAGACCTGATACACCAGATAGTAGGCATTTACAATGCGCAGGGCTTTATGACAGAAGTACTGGCGGCTTCTATACGTACACCATTACACATCGTTAAGTGTGCAGAAGCCGGCGCTGATGTATGCACTTGTCCGCTGGATTCTATATTGGGTCTGCTGAAGCACCCACTGACTGACATCGGTCTGCAGAAGTTCCTGGAGGATGCCAAGAAAATGCAATAAGCTTTATAGCTGCAAGAAAATAACAAAGGGCTGCAATTTTGCAGCCCTTTATTGTTATAGCTTACTCCTTACAACTGTTTACAATATCGTCTTTTTCACTTCGGCCAGTATATCGTTTGTTTCTTCTTTGCTGTTGCCTTCGGCATATACACGCAGCAGTGGCTCCGTGCCCGATGCGCGCAGCATCACCCATCCGCCGTTGTCCAGGTGGTATTTCACGCCATCTATCTTCTCCGTACGGTTGAAAGTATATTTGCCGAAAGCAGTATAACCGTCAGCGCCGGCTTTGTTGATGATGGCTTCTTTCAGGTTGTTGTCTATCGTCAGGTCGTGGCGGTCGTACACGAAAGTACCTACTACGCTGTACACCTCTTCGCACAGTTGTTTTAGTGTCTTGCCCGTTTCGGTCATAAACTGGTATATCAGCAACCCGTCGTAGATTCCGTCACGCTCCGGTATATGGCCCTTTACGGCTATACCACCGCTTTCCTCGCCACCTACCAGCACGTCTTCCTGCGTCATTATTTCACTGATGTATTTAAAACCTATCGGGGTTACTTCTACCGGCAGCCCGTAAGCCTCGCTCATACGCTTCACCCTGTCCGTTACCGAGAATGCGATAGCCACTTTACCCGTCATATTCTTATACTTATGCAGGTAGTGTATCAGTATCAGCAGTATATGGTGCGCGTCTACAAAGTTGCCGTCTTCGTCGTACAGGCCAATACGGTCTGCATCTCCGTCAGTAGCCAGCCCTATTTTCAGCTCAGGCGCGGTGGCCATAGTATGCGCCAGATCTTTGAGGTTTTTATCTATCGGTTCAGGCGCTTGTCCGTGAAAGCCTGGGTTATGGTCGCAATGCAGCAGGGTAGCGTTGGGCAACAG
>JACFNS010000036.1 GCA_019454705.1 Taibaiella sp.
AACGCGTGGAGATATGGGAAAAGACAAGGTTGGGCAAATATAAAATCATTGCCGGCCCGCGCTCTGCTTTGTGGCTGCCTTACAATGATTTAGGTTTAGTCATTGCAGACGAGGAACATGATATCTCCTACAAGCAAAAAGACCCTTCTCCTCGTTTTCAAGCACGCGATGCAGCTATATTCCTGGCTTCATTACACAACACGAAAACTATACTTGGTTCTGCCACGCCATCGGTAGAAAGCCTGTATAACGCTAAAAGAGGAAAATACGGTTATGTGCATTTGTCAGAACGCTACCTGGGGGTACAGATGCCCGTTATTGAAACCATCAATGCCAAGTCGCTGGAAACGATGCGCAAGCAAGGTATTAATATGATTACACCTGAACTCTATACTGCCATCAGCGAAACTTTAGCAAGGCACAAGCAGGTGGTGTTGTTTCAAAACCGTAGGGGTTACGCACCTTTCCAGGTGTGCACCATGTGTGGATGGGTACCGCATTGCAAAAATTGTGCGGTTTCGCTCACCTACCACAAGAGCACTGACAAACTTCATTGCCACTATTGCGGCCTGAGGGCAGCAGTTGTACATGTATGCCCGTCATGCGGTAGCAACAGGTTGCAGAGTAAAACATTCGGCACAGAAAAAATTGAAGAAGAGATTTCACAACTATTCCCCCAGGCCAAAGTAGCGCGTATGGATGTGGACAGCATGCGCAGTAAAACAAGTTTTTCAGAATTGTTTGACAAACTTGAGAAAAGGAAAATTGATATACTGGTAGGTACGCAGATGGTGGTTAAGGGGCTCGACTTTGCACCGATAGAACTGGTAGGCATACTCAGTGCCGACAGCCTGCTCAACTTCCCCGATTTTCGTGTGAATGAAAGGGCTTTTCAATTGATGGAGCAGGTAAGTGGCCGTGCTGGCCGTACCGATGGCAAGGGCAAGGTATTGATACAGGCGTACAACATGGCGCACCCTGTTTTGCAATGGGTAAGAGAACACGATGTAAAGGCATTTTACGAACATGAAATCATGTACCGGCAACAGTTTGCCTACCCGCCATTTACAAGGTTTATCAAAATCACTTTCAAGCATAGCGAAGAACCAAAGGCTGTAGCGGCAGCAGGGCAAATGGCCCAGGCGCTGCAGCAGGTAAAAGGCATAGGCGTACAAGGCCCTGTACAGGCGTTAATACCTAGGGTACGCAATTTGTACGTACAGGAAGTATGGATAAAATGCCCGCTGAGTAGCGCGATTTTGAAGGAAACTAAATCTTTTATCAGAACGCAAAAAGACATCATAACAGCAACGAAAGGAATGGGAGGCGTCCAGGTACATTTTGACGTTGACCCTATGGGATAAAAAACGCCCCGCATATAGCGGGGCATTTTAAGTCGTTATTTTATTCTAGGTTAATTTCAGGAACCTGTCCAGTATATTATTACCTTCAACCATGCTCAATGGCTCGTCAAAAGCCTGCGTAGCAGCTTCTGCATTCAGTTGGTACCCGTTAATGCCAACTATATCAATACCTAACTGTGTCGTATTTCCTTCGCCTGCGTAAGCCCTTTGTGCTGCAGTATTAGTTGTATCTGGGTTTGTTCCGGTTATCCAAGGTTTTATGTCCTCTTTCATCAGGTTTTTGCGCAGGAAACGTGCGAAAACTGCCTGCCTGGCCTTTACAGAATGAATCTTCATCAATGTACCTAATGTAATTTTATCAGATAACACCTGGAATGTCTGGCCTTTATATATGCGTTCACCTCCGTCTGTTAGTACCTGCATCAGTATCAGGAAATCCTCTGTATTAGCCAATGCGTTTGCAAACGGGCCGCCACCAAAACCCCGGCCACCAGTCAGGTCAATTTTATCATCTGATATATCAATGGGAGCGCCTCCCAATTCAGTCACCAATTGTTTCAATGCGTCTATATGCGACTGTGTATTTGCAACTATCTTTTCAAATTGAGCTTTGAACTCTGCAGGTAACAGGTCCTCCACTTTCATCGCCTCTGCATATAGTTTGCGGTATATATGCTCCAGTTTCAGCAGATAGTTCAATATGTTAACAATAGTCTCTTTGCTTTGCCCGTAGCTTCTATTTGTAAACAGGCTGGCTGCGGTAAACGGCACAACTGCCATAGCCAGTTTTGCACCTATTCCCCTCAACATATCCCTTCTGCCGGCTGTTTGCCCTAACTTATCAGCATTCCCTGACGCTAATTCTTCTATTATATTATTGAAGTTCATTTTTTACTTTTTTACATGTTAGGTAAATTATTGCCTGATACCTTGGTGGACAGGAACCTGTTGATGGTAGTAACAGTGTTAGACGGCAGCGAGCCTTGCTCAAGACCTGCTACATCTACTGTTCCAAAGAAATTTCCGACACTTCTCATATTGCTGATGGTAGCTGCCTGCCTTGCTTCAAGCGAAGCCATTTTTGCTGCAATCGAAACATGCTCTCCTGCTACAAACAACCTGCCCGCTTCATTCAACGTAGCCACGGCCAGGTTTTCTATCAGTTCAGCATTGTCCATAACACTGCTGCGCACTGCAAATTTTACATCGCTGAAGTTGGTAGTTACCACTGTGCCTTTACCGGCCAGGTAATTCCTCAACAGTTCCCTATGCGCTATTTCATGGTTCAGCATCTCTTCAAAATATGCTTCCTCTTCTGATGTAATACCTGCATATTTATTTTTCAACAACGCCTCGTAAAATCCTGCTTCTACCTGCTGAATAACAAACATCAGGTTCAACAAACCATCATCGTTTGTACCCAGGTCGGTAGCACCGGCTTCCGTCACTACATTCTCTTCTTTTTTACAAGATGCGACAAACAGCCCGGCTCCGGCAATACCTGCATATCCTAGAAACTTTCTGCGGGAAACTTCTGCGCTTGGCGATACTTCTCCCTGCATAGTATTTTTCACTTCTTTCATAATTAGTTATAGATTATCTCTTGTGCTTTGTAATGGAGGCATTAACAGCCTACCGACGCAAATCGCCCCCCAATATACAAAAACAGTAAGTAAATCTAATATATGAATTCTGCTTTTCATAGTATTTCTACCACGAAAAATCGGAGAACGCTGTATTTTTTGTTTTACGATATGAAATCAGGCGTGCAGATTATATCATCCTGAATATGAATGAACTAGGAATAGTACCGTTTAGTTATTGCAGTAGAGAAAAATAAACGGTTCGCGCAGTTTTTCATTTACATACGATCTCATCTTGCGCGACGATTGTTTGATGAGTTTATATCGTTGCAGGTCTATTATTTCAGCAGACTGTAGGTAAGTACGGTTAATCAGCATGTGGCGCATATATCTTGACAAGAAAAATGCAGAGGGCTTATCTGAAGCCAGTACCTCCCTGTAATGCATCCAAACTTTATCGTTATAGCCCCACATAACACATACTTTGGTTAATGGTATCGTTTAGGCTGGTTATACACTTTGTTCAGGTTACCGCCACACCCGCAACCCTTATTGCTGGTAGCACAACCCTCAAATATAAAAGCCGTCGCTATTATCAATAACAGTATTATCGTCGTTTTGTTCTTTTTAATCATATCCTTGTGGCTACATTTGTAAAGTTAAGGAATTGAACGTATCGAACGCCCGATGAACATATTGGTAGCCCCGCTCGACTGGGGATTGGGGCACACTACCCGTTGCGTGCCTGTAATCGCCTGTTTACGGGCAAAGGGCCATAGAATACTGTTCGCAGGCAATCATCAGCAATGCAATTATATAAGCGGTACATTTCCGGGTATAGAAACAATTTATCTTGAGGGGTATAATGTGCGTTATGCTGCTTCAGGTTCCATGTTTATGCCCATGGTTATAAATCAGGTTCCGTCTCTCCTCCGCACCATTCGCAAGGAAAATGACTGCTTAAAAGAAACGGTTAAGCAATACAATATAGACCTGGTTATATCCGACAACCGCTATGGCCTTTATCACGACACAGTGCCTTCTGTTATTATTACCCACCAGCTCAATATCATTACTGGCCTCGGTAACATGGCCGATGATCTCCTAAGGCGATTGCATTATCGTTTTCTGAACAGGTTCCGCGCAGTGTGGGTAGCCGATGCACAACAAGCCCCGGGGCTGGCAGGGCGGTTGTCTCATCCGAAACAATTACCCAGCAACACACAGTATATAGGTTTATTGTCGCAGGTTGAACACGCAGCAACCACACACACCGGCTACTTGCTGGTACTGCTTTCCGGCCCGGAGCCACAACGTACGATATTAGCTGACAAACTCTGGCAACAGGTGTTATCCTATACTGGTAAAGTGATGTTTGTAGAAGGTAGTGATGAAGCAGCAGTAAAAGAAGATATACCAGAACATATCACATATCACAAAAAGCTTTCGGGTCATTCATTAGCAGCAGCCATATCCGGTGCGGATATGGTCATTTGCCGCAGCGGCTATTCCACCCTTATGGACCTGGTAAAGCTGAACAAAAAAGCTATTCTCATTCCAACACCGGGACAAACGGAACAGGAGTACCTGGGCAGAATGTTATATCAAGACGGAGTGTTTATCAATAAGCTACAGCAATCATTCAACCTGGATGAAGCACTTATAGAAGCAGAACAATTCCCGTTCAAAAAAATGCAGTTTGACAATGCATTTGAACAGTTTAAATCTGTCATCAATGATTGGCTAAACAATATACAGCTGTAGTACATTTGCACATAGTGGACAACAAAACAAAAGCTCATCTTGCCCTGTTGGGCACCAATATATTATACGGTGCAGGGTATAGCATTGCCAAGTACATCATGCCCCGGCTCATAGAGCCACTGGGTTTTATATTCATTCGTGCCGGTGCGGCGGCTTTGCTGTTCTGGTTCAGCTATTTGCTGGGCAGCAATTACAGGGTCACTATCAGCAAAAAAGACTGGGGCGTGCTGGTATTGGGTGGCTTATTTGGTGTGGCTGTCAACCAGATGCTGTTTTTCCTGGGGTTGAATCTCACCATGCCTATACACGCATCATTGGTAATGATGAGCACCCCGCTGTTGATCACAGTTGCCGCCCTTATTATTCTCAGGGAAAGGATAGGCCGCAATAAACTGATAGGGCTATTGCTGGGCATTGCCGGTGCAGCGCTGTTGATGAGTGCAGGCAGGGAACTGACCACGGCAGGCACCAACACAGCCCTGGGTGATATATTGGTATTTTTCAATGCCGCCAGCTATGCCATATACTTAGTCATCATCAAGCCCTTGATGCAACGCTACCGGCCACTGGTGGTTATCAGGTGGGTTTTCCTGTTTGGGTTTATGTTTGTAATGCCCTTTGGCTGGCAACAGTTTGCTGATATTCAATGGCAGCAATTCACCCTGCCCGACTATGCGGCCCTGGCTTTCACGGTGATAGGTACCACCTTCCTCGCATATTTGTGGAACATCTACGCCCTCGGCCATTTGAGTGCATCTACCGCAGGCGCTTACATTTACCTGCAGCCATTTTTCGCAGGTATCATATCAGTCATATTTATGGGCGAAGCAGTTACTCTTGCAAAAATTTTTGCAGCCCTGCTCATATTTGCCGGCGTGTATTTGGTTAACTTCGGGCAGAGAAAGAAAGAACTTAAACAGTAGCCTATGTCTAAGAAAAATAAAGGCCGTGCCGACGGACTGGTATATTCTACCAACCAGGATTTCTACAATGACTTTGAAGAAGAGCAACAGGATATAAATACTGCGCCCAAAAATCAGCAAAAGCTAAGGGTGAAACTGGACAGCAAACAGCGGGCGGGCAAAGTAGTAACCCTGGTAGAGGGTTTCGCGGGTACTGAGGACGACCTGAAAGACCTGGGCAAGGATATAAAGACCAAATGCGGCACCGGCGGCAGCGTAAAAGACGGCCTGATAATCATACAAGGAGACTATAAAGAAAAAATTATAGGTTGGCTGCGCGACTGGGGTTACACATTAACCAAATGATAAGCTATTTTTGCACCCATCATGCTACAGGATATAATAGAAACAGGCAAAAAAGACACCCGCTCAGGCTTTGGTGACGGTATATTGGAAGCAGCTCGCAAGAACCCGAATATTGTTGCGCTCTCTGCCGACCTCGCCGGCTCGTTGAAGCTGAATGGCTTTATGAAAGAGTTCCCCGAGCGTTTTATACAGGTAGGCATTGCAGAGGCTAATATGATGGGCGTAGCTGCCGGCCTCACCATAGGTGGTAAAATACCATACACCACCACTTTTGCCAACTTTTCTACATCCCGTGTGTACGACCAGGTACGCCAGTCTATTGCCTATAGCGGAAAGAATGTAAAAATATGCGCATCGCACGCAGGACTTACCCTGGGTGAAGACGGCGCTACCCACCAGGTGCTGGAAGACATAGGTATGATGAAAATGCTGCCCGGCATGACGGTGATAGTACCCTGCGACTATACCCAAACAAAGCTGGCCACTATGGCGATAGCGGATTACGAAGGACCTGTGTACCTGCGTTTCGGCCGCCCGGTATGGCCGATATTTACTAAAGAAGACCAGCATTTTGAAATAGGCAAGGCACAGGTATTGGCAGAAGGTACTGATGTTACCATTATAGCCTGTGGCCACTTAGTATGGACTGCTGTAGAAGCTGCTAAAGCACTGGCTGAAAAAGGCATATCTGTTGAGCTCATCAACATGCACACCATCAAGCCGCTGGACGAAGCCGCTATACTGAAATCTGTAGCTAAAACCGGTTGCGTGGTAACGGCTGAAGAGCACCAGCGCAACGGCGGCCTCGGCGATGCAGTAGCACAGGTACTGGCTCAACACCAACCCGCCCCGCAGGAATATGTAGCTGTGAATGATACATTTGGCGAAAGCGGCAAACCAACCGACCTGCTGAAGAAGTATGGTTTAGACAAGCCCGATGTTATCGCAGCAGTAGAAAAAGTGCTGAAGCGTAAAGCGTGACTTCTTTTTTAGTTTTTGCATTAAGGCAAACAAAGTTTAAAATTATACCAACAAAAAGGCGGCTTCAACTGAAGCCGCCTTTCATTATGTTCTTTGTATAAGATTATTCACCTACTACTTCAAATTCAATTTCCAGTACGTTGTCTTTACCGAAATCGATTTGAGCTTTGTGTGTACCTACCTCTTTCACATCACCTACCAGCGATATGCGGCGGCGGTCTATTTCATAACCCTTTTGCTCGCGGATAGCGCGTGCCAGTTGTATAGAAGTAACAGAGCCGAATATTTTTCCGCTTGTACCTGTCTTAGCGCCTATCTTCACAGGGCTTGCCTTCAGTACATCCGTTACTTTAGCTATTTCTGCCAGCAATGCATCTTCGCGTTTCTTCAGCTGCTTGCGGCGCTCTTCCAACACTTTCAGGTTAGATTGGCTTGCCTCAAGTGCGAATTTCTGAGGTATTAGGTAGTTGCGGGCGTATCCCGGCCTTACTTCTACCAGCTCGTGGGCTGAGCCCAGGTTGTCTACATCTTTAATTAATATTACTTGCATTGGTTATTACTTTAAAAGGTCTGTTACATAAGGCATCAGCGACATCTGGCGTGCCTTTTTTATTGCTTGTGCTACTTTGCGCTGGTATTTCAGCGAGTTGCCCGTAATACGGCGGGGCAGCATTTTACCCTGTTCGTTTACAAATTTCTTCAGGAATTCGGCGTCTTTGTAATCAATATACTTGATGCCCATTTTCTTGAAACGGCAGTATTTCTTCTGGCGCTGCTCTACACGTGTAGAGGTCAGAAATTTTATATCGTTTTGTTTAGCCATTGTTCAGTTCTTTTTTAAATGTGAATTAAGCGGTAGTTGCTTCTTCAGCTGTTACTTTGTTACGCTTCCTTGCATTGTACTGCACGGCGTATTTGTCCAGCTTGGTTATCATGTGGCGCATTACCGATTCATCGCGGTTCATCTGTATTTCCAGTGTACCGTTGCTCTGCGGGTCTGCCTGGTACTCAAGCACCCAATACAGGCCTGTTGTCTTTTTGTCGATGGGGTAAGCCAGTGAGCGGAGGCCCCATGCATTTTCGTGAACGATTTTACCGCCGTTCTCTTTAATAAAGTCTGCGTACTTTTTCTGAGCCGCTTTGTACTCATCTTCTGCCAATACAGGCGTGAAAATGACCATCAGCTCATAATCCTGAAGGTTTTCTGTTGCCATAAAAATTGTTTAGTTATTAAAATTTTCCCCTCGTATCCGGCAGCAACGCTGGTTATCGGCCCGGAGATGGACAAATAGCCGGATAATTTTGGGAACGCAAAGGTAAGGGGATTTCCTGATTTTATGAAATCATGGCAGGAAAATATCTAATATTATTGATTTTCAGCCTTTTGCACGAATAATTTTCGCCAAATAGCCCGCAATACTAAATATACAGGGAATAGCAAGAGTATCAGCATCACCCCTGCCAGCAGTATTTCGCAAGCTTCTTTTATATTCAATTTACCATCCTGGTAGCTGCATACCATTTGCACCGCAGCACTGATGATAGCCGGCAATGCCATAAAACGCACATGGTTGATGAACAGCTTTTTCATATCAGATACCAAATTACAGAATACAGAATAAAAAATAGCCCCGCAGGAAATCGCGGGGCCATCATACTATAACAGAGAATACTTCTTATTGTATTGTTACCAACTGCCTGGCAGGCGCATGGCCTTCGCTCTCTACGCTCAGTATATAATTACCTGCGGGTAAGCCGCTTACGTTGAGGGTTGTCTTTTGCACACCGGTAGCCTGCATATTCCTCACAGTCTGTCCGTTCATACCGGTCAGCATGATGTTGGCATCCTTCCGCTCGCCTAATACTATATTAATGTTTGTGCTGGCAGGGTTAGGGTATATCACCACTTGCTCTTTCTTCTGTGCATCCTGCACGCCTACGTTGAAGTAGTATTCCCAGTACATATTGCGTATTAAGAACGGCGTAGGTAATTTGAAGCCGCCAAAGTACACATACACTTCTATACTGGTAGGATTGTCATTGCTGTCGTAGCTTACTTCGCCCTCTCCCTGTATTTCCCACATGCTGGTAGTATCATTCCACTGAGAGAAGAATACATTGGTAGGCAAGCCCTTGCTGTTATTTGTCCTGGTTTCCAGTTGGTCGTATATCCACTTGGCAGAATCTACATCCCAGTATTTAGGCAAATGATAATTGTAGTACCCGTTATTATCGTACCCTGTACTATCCGCATAGTCGTTCACCCAGCCGGCAGTATCATAGTATTGTTCCAATGAGGTAACAATTTTGTTGTTGCTATATGTATTAAACACCTGGGCAGATGAGTCCCAACTGCTGCCATTCCAGCTATAGCTAAGGGAATACACCATATTGCCGCTGCCGTCATAGGTATATACGGACTTCTGTCCGGGATTAGGCACGCCCATTCCATAGTTTACAGTACTGTCAGTCAGCAATTTGTTCTGGCTGTCAAATACCCGGTAGGTAATGTCACTGGTGTCCCATTTGTTGCCCATACCATTCCAGTACAGCGTCGTTTCTTTTGTGATGTTGCCGTTGGCATCGCGCACAGCCAGGTGTTTGCTGTTGTCTTTCAACCCGCCGCCGTTATCGTATTGCTCCAGGAATTCCATCCTCCTGTTGCTGCCATCGTAGTTGCTGATGAAACGCCTGTATGGCTCCAGCCCGCCGCCGTTGTCGGTCAGCATCACGGCCGTGTCATACAATATGGTACTGCTTAGCCCGTAGTCGTCCACGTCAATATCATCGGTGTTCAATACAGAGCCCCTGCCGTTTGAATATTTATAAAAAGCGGAGTCTGTTAGTTCCAGCGATGAGCCGTTAAAACTATAATCAGAAGTAGCAGCCAGCCTCCAGTAAGCGGCTGTCGTTTTAGCTCCCGCTCTTGTTGATTGTGCGATAGCTTTCGCTGTGGAGCTCGGTGTGTTCTTTGAGAACAAGTTGGTTTGCGCCTGCGTACCGGTAGCCGCAAAACCCATAAATAGTAGTGGTAGTATTTGTCTCATAAAGATGAAGTTTCGGGCAAAACTATAGGGCTACCCTCATTCCACAATCATGGCCACTGCCATATATTTGTTAAAACTTGAAGTGTAATTGTTAGGTAAAACACGGCACTCCATAGACTTTAACTCCTATATAAACAACTGTCCTTATTGCCGTGAGCAATAAGGATTAAAGAAAAATAAATATTATTATGTTTAAAATTTGATTAAAAGCTTGTTAGCTTTTACAATGAACCGAATTCTTTATTAATCATTAAAATGTAAAACGTATGAACACAAAAAGAATCACTATTCACAATTTGCTTTTCATTTCTACCCTGCTAATTTCCCTTACACTTGGATGTAAAAAAGGAAAAGACAATCTTGAAAAAAACTAAAAATCATGTTTTTAATCCAACTTCTACTGCTTATGTTACCAGTACAAATTTTGAAACATCGGATTATGTTTTGAGTGAAATTGTCGAAGGCCAAGACCAAACAGATACTTACATCAGAAAAATCAAATTATTTTTATCTGTAGGTTTAACAGAGGTTTGCAAGGATGATGAAATAGCGGAGTGGATTTATACTACTGCTATGAACTCGCCTGACAAGTCGGTAAAATTTATTGATCTTTTCACCGAGTATCCCTCAACTAAAAGTATTATCGAAAATGCTGTTGATCCTTTAGGTGAATTTACAGATGTTGATTTTGATGAACTTGAAGCAGACCTTGATTATATGGGATTTCAATATTGGGCAAGTATATTCTTGACTAATGATGGTAACGCTGATGTTGAATATAAGCCAATTATCACACCAGGACTTGATGCAGAAGATCGCGATGACCCGGAAATTGAAGACGTTACACCTGCATGGTTTTTAGACGCTCAAAATAATGTAACAGCAATTAAAATATGGGAAGAACTTGCATATACAACAGAGGCACCAGTTTACGCAGTATCATTAATAACTAAAAACTCAATACCAACGCAAACAACCGCAGATGATATTGATGATCAGGCAATTTCTGATGTTATTAATAGCCGTATGAATATAAGTAAATATCAAGTTGGGTACAAATATGATAAAACCAGAGATTGCGAATATACAATGACTGGATATGCTACCACAACCGGATGGGGAGTTCATAAATACATGCGGCATAGTTGCTATATGAGTTTAATTAGTGGAAATATAAACGATGATAATCATTATAACCAAATTTCTAAATTACGTCAAAACAACATGTGGCAAATAATAAATAGCAACAAATACATGTTACGTGTTCATCATCAATTTGAAATGATGAACAACAAGGGCATTTTCTTTAATACGTATGAACGTGATTGGTATGCTGGTCGCAAATTCCTCGGTTCTGCCTCATGGGGTTCTCCAGGTTATATGTATGGTCGTATGGAATATGCACACGAATGATATATGTTTAATCCGTATGTTTCCAATTTTTGGCAAAACAGATTGCATGTGCCAGTTGTTAGCAATGGTTATACACATACATTCTGGAGCAATGGCAAGGGCTTGATGGAGTTCACAATTGTCGCTCCATGTTACTGATACTAGATAATAAAATGGGAAACAGAGGCTATCTTGAATATTTTAAGACAGCCTCTGTTTTAAGATAACTTCGTTCTATCTTTTACTGTTGAGTATATTGTTTAAAAATCTCTAGGATAACGGAATTGATATTACACATTCTTACACATACATATATGGTGAATATGACTGTAAAAAAAACATTACTATTTGCAATTTGCATTCTCAAACTATTTAATGTTGAAGCTCAAGAACAAAAAAGGAAGTTAGCTTATGCAATAACTTATAATGAAACCGCTATAGGACAAAATATCAATCTATTAGGCATATACGAGGTGCGAGACAAGTGGCGTGTATATCTGGGTCCCAAATACCATATTAACAGCCTATGGTACAAAAGTGATATTGTGCCGTATAAAAACAAAACCAGTAACGAATATGCTTATTTTTCCAAGATAAATGCAACTAAAATTTTGGACCATTTTGGCTTGAAACTAGGATTTGAGCGAGTTGTTTTAACTAACAACAGTAATTCAGAAATATTGCTATTTTATGATTTCCAAGTATACTCAATTCAACCAGAATACGAAGGAGGAGGCATTGATCCTAATGGACAGACTTTTTTATTTACTCCTTGGCCAGGCGGTAAGTATACAGGTAATGATAATTATATTGAAACCTATTTAGGGTGTACTCTCCAAGCACTTTCATTTAAAGAGTTTTATGTTAAAATACAGGCGGCAGCAGGCGCATATAAATCTACTCAAATGGACGGCTTATATTATATTAATGTATTCCCTGCAAAATGGAGTTTTGGAGGTATGGTGGGGTTGGGTATTGAATATCGTCCTACAAAAAAATAATCTTTAGACGTTACAATAAAAAGAAACCATGATTATAACAGAAAATAAACTTTTAATATTTATCGTAGCTGTATTAATAACCGCGTCATTGCAT
>JACFNS010000037.1:0-11745 GCA_019454705.1 Taibaiella sp.
GTTTGTGTTAATGCAATTCAGTTAGGTATCTTGTGTTTATTCACTACGTCTTCCCCATGTGGTCGGTTTTGTCACCGGACCACCAAGGTAGTTAGTGTCCGCTGTCGCCGGTTATGGAATTTACGATTCAAAAATTATATGGTCGACCTTTGCGCCCAGGCTTAAAAGTATCTCTCTCAGGTCCGTTACAATTTTTTCCGGACCGCAGATGTAAAACTGTTGTTTGAAATCGGCTATATGCTCGATCAGAAAATTACGGTCTATCCGTTTTTCAATAAAACCAATAACATTCTCGCGTGTAAACACAGGAATAAAGTTGTCCTTTAACATAGCATACAAGGTTTCTCCCATTATCACATCCTCACTTGTTTTGTTGGTATATATCAACATATTCCTGGCAATCCGTTTATACCGCTCCAGGTAGCGGAGGATGGACAAAAACGGGGTTATGCCCGAGCCTGCGGCAATAAACACCCCGTCTCCCCGATAGCGTATCACGCCGAAGATGTCATGGAGTATCAGTTCATCACCTTTATTTATGCTTTCTATCTTTTTTGTGACCCCATTGCGCTCACGGTATATTTTTATCATGAACTCCAGGTAGTCTTCGTCAGGCAGGTTGGTAAATGTAAACGGCCGCAATTTCTTCTCCCAGCCGGGTTGGTTGATAGAAATATTGACTGACTGGCCGGGTATAAAAGTATAACCCGGTGGTTTTTCCAGCACAAAGCGCTTTACATCATGGGTTACGTAATTTGTTTCAAGCACCCGCAGGCTTACATGGGGGTACAGTTGGGGGCTGCCTGCCGCCCCCGGTATTTGTGTTGAATCGGCTTGCTCAACGGGTTTGTTATCATTCATATGTACCTGCTTCCTTTTCCAGATTGGTTTGTACCGCTAAAATACCATTATTGAGGATTAAGGTACATGATTTGCCTCATCAATTTAGCTAATGCTTATCATCGCACGAGGTAAATTTGCTGGTTGTTGCCGGCTTGCAACCAGCCTATAACAGAATTCAAGTTTCAACTGTACGCCTGCGCCTGGTCGTTTGGCATCTGTTCAGACTCTTGTTTTAAACAACAATTTTACGTATATTTGTATTAAACGATAAAGACATCCCTCCCTGTTTGACGTGAAGCTCTTTGACATACCACCCTTTCACATGCGAAAAACTGTAAACTCTTTTCAGGACGAGTCAAAGAAATATATTCTGAAAATCCGGGAACATTTTGGAAACATATTTCAGAAAGTCATAACAACTACAACCTTATGCATAGAAAAGTTTTTTATAACAGTATAATTTGTGCTAAAACAGGAACAATTTGTTCCCAAAACAACCGGATTTGTTCCACCAAGTAGTACCCTGCTGCCGATGATTCCCAACCGCTTACACCACCAAATTCACTTACATTTGCACACCAACACACAAGATGCATTATAAAATATTTATTTTCCTGGTAAGTATCGCAGCTATTTACGGATGTAATAACTGCGGAAGTAGTATGCAGGAGCTGAGAACCCATTCAATGTCTTGCGTGGTCGACACCATAAATAATGACCCTGAAGATAGTCACTACCCTACCGTACTCCTGGCATGCAACGGCCATTACAGCAAACTATACCTCACCAAATTCGAGTTCCCTGACTTGTACAACTTCAGCACAGTGGGCGACAAACTGGTTAAAGATAGCCTGAGCCTGGAGTTCAGGTTAATCAAAAAAGATACCGTCATCACATTCCATCCTATCTGTGATGGTAAAGAAATAAACTAGCCGGTATGATGGATTAAATCCACCGCTTGTGTCTGTTCACACTAGTTGATAACAACAATTTTACGTCAACAAATCCGTTACCGAACTCAAATTTCTTTGAAATCACTACCAAATCGGCTAAACTTCACGGGGCTACCATGTATCTGCAACAAAACACAACATTTGATGCCGGTATTTACTCGGTACCCATAACTATTGAGGGAGCGAACCCTCACAAGCATTAAGAAGGTCGTTAATATGTCAGCTAAATGGTAACAAATCATAAACCAATACAACAAAACGCAACAACATGCCTTAATAGGCAAAATGTAACAGAAGAACTTATCGATTACTATCTCTTTAACGCCTCCAATGCATACATCATAGGTAGTTTGCCCTCCATGCCTTTGATTTGCGACAGGCCGGGAGCTGTTTCTATGGTATTGCTGAAACAGTTGTGAACGGAATAGTCATATTCCTTAAAAATATTTATTTGCATACCGCCATCAATGAGTGACTGCAACACATCGGAGAGGGCATGGTTCCAGCCGATTTCTTTCATTTGTATATCAGCATTACGGTCGGCATAGGTGCCTTGCAGGGTTTCTATTATCGGTCCGCGGTTGAAATAACTGAATTGTACACGGGTGAAGTCGTTGTCGAACATCCACACCGCAGGGTGAAACTCGACGAATACCAGCCTGCCGCCCGGTTTCAGCATACGGGCTACAACATCAGCCCAACGCTGCATATCGGGTAGCCAACCTATTACCCCGTATGTAGTAAATACGATGTCGAATTGTTCATTAAGCTTTTCCGGAACGCTGTAAGTATCAGCTTCTGTAAACCGGGCATCGAGGCCGAGTTGTTCATTCAGTTGTGATGCGTAGTTGATAGCTGCATCAGATATATCAGTGCCTGTAACCTTTGCGCCCATGCGCGCCATCGAAAGGCTGTCTTGCCCGAAATGGCATTGCAGGTGCAGGATGGATTTGCCCTGTACATCACCCAGCAGTTCAAGTTCGGGTTGTTTCAAAGATGTAGCACCCGCCAGCCACCCCTCCATATCATAAAATGCGGATGCTGTGTGGTGAGTGGTTTTCTCGTTCCACAATGCGCGGTTGGTGTCAAAGTATTGTTGTTCGTTGTGCATTTACAGTTCTGTTTTGTACCACGTAGGGGAATCGAACCCGTCACAGGTCATTTCATCATTAGTTTGAATATGTGAATTACAAAGGTAAAATACTGAATAAGACCTTTAAACTCTTTATTTTGCAGTCCCCAAAAGATATAATAAATGGATAGTTTTTTGAATGCATTCCTGGAAATACTGAAATACACACTGCCGGCGCTGATTATGCTGATAGTCACTTATATGATTGTAAGCAAGTTCCTAACAGAGCAAACTACCCG
Source organism: Taibaiella sp. (assembly GCA_019454705.1). Lineage (GTDB taxonomy): Bacteria > Bacteroidota > Bacteroidia > Chitinophagales > Chitinophagaceae > UBA5543. The sequence goes on from JACFNS010000037.1 coordinate 3,168, forward strand.
CAAGCAGTTGGCGCTGTTTCATGAAACGCAGAATATAACCATACCCCTGCGCCTGCAGGCTTATGAGCGGCTGGCACTGTATATGGAGCGCATCAGCCCCCGAAACCTGCTGAACCGCGTGTACCAGAAGGATATGAACGTGGCTGTATACGAGGCAATGCTGGTACAGACCATCAAGGCGGAATTTGACCACAACCTGGCGCAGCAGATATATGTATCGCGCGGGGTATGGGAAACAGTAAGGGGCGTAAAGGAGCAGGAAATCAACATTATCAATACTATGGCGCGCAGGCTGAACCCCGAAGCACCTGCCAAAGAGCTGCACAAAATATTGATGGAGTATATACTGACGGACGAAGGCGCACAGCCTACCGAGGTGGCCTTACAGGTGATTACCGACGAATCGAGAAGGGTATTAACACACGGTCCGCAGGCCTAAAAAAATAAACACGAACAAAGTGAGCGAGCAACAATTCAAGACCGACTCCGGTATAGAAATAAAGGAAGTGTATACTGAACCCGTGCAAATGAACGAACAGCCGGGCGAATATCCTTATACACGTGGTGTACACGCATCCATGTACCGCAATAAGCTGTGGACCATGCGCCAGTATGCGGGTTTCAGCACGGCGGAAGAATCGAACAAACGCTACCACTACCTGCTGAACCAGGGTGTGATGGGCCTGTCCGTAGCATTTGACCTGCCCACACAGATAGGCTACGACAGCGACAGCGAAATGGCTGAAGGTGAAGTAGGCAAAGTAGGCGTAGCTATCGACTCGCTGGAGGATATGGAGATACTCTTTAAAGGTATTAAGCTGGAAGACATCTCCACCTCTATGACCATCAACGCCACTGGTTTTATACTATTGTCGTTGTACATAGCATTGGCGAAGAAGCAGGGCGCAGATATAAAGAAAATATCCGGCACTATACAGAATGATATACTGAAGGAATACGCGGCGCGTGGTACCTACATTTACCCTCCTGCACCGTCTATGCGTATCATAACAGACATATTTGAATATTGCAGCAAAGAAGTACCTAAGTGGAACACCATATCCATATCGGGCTATCATATACGCGAGGCGGGTTCTACAGCCGTGCAGGAACTGGCCTTTACCTTAGCCAATGGTAAAGCCTACCTGAAAGCCGCACAAGAAAAGGGATTAGATATTAATGTGTTTGCCAAGCGGCTGTCTTTCTTCTTCAATGCCCACAACAACCTGTTTGAAGAAGTAGCCAAGTTTCGCGCAGCGCGACGCATGTGGGCTAAGATTACCAAAGAACTGGGCGCTACTGACCCCAAGGCGCAGATGCTGCGTTTCCATACACAGACAGGAGGCAGTACGCTAACTGCACAGCAACCGATGAACAATATAGTCCGTGTATCATTGCAGGCATTGAGCGCTGTACTGGGCGGTACACAATCGCTACATACCAATGGTTATGACGAGGCATTATCCTTACCTACCGAAACAGCAGCAGGTATAGCCCTGCGTACCCAGCAGATAATAGGCTATGAGAGTGGCGTAACGGATACGGTGGACCCATTGGCAGGTTCATTCTTCGTAGAGCAACTGACCAATGAAGTGGAAGCCGAGGCCTGGAAACTCATCAGCAAGATAGATGCCATGGGTGGTGCTGTAAAAGCCATTGAGCAAGGTTTTATGCAGGAAGAAATTGCACGTTCATCGTACCAATACAGCAAAGACATAGAAAGTGGCAAGAAAGTGATAGTGGGTGTCAATAAGTTTGTAACGGAAGAAACCAACGATACACCACTGCTGAAAATAGATGATTCGATACGCCAGCTACAATCAGAAAAACTGAAAGCCCTGCGTGCCAAAAGGGATAATACCAAAGTGGAACAATGCCTGAAAGCGATTAAAGATGCTGCGGGCACGACACAAAACCTGATGCCGCTGGTAATAGAAGCAGTAGAAAACCTGTGTACACTGGGCGAAATATCAGACACATTGCGCGCCGTATGGGGCGAATATAAGGGTTAAGGGATATCCAACCTTTTGCGCCTGCGCAGGCTGTCAGTACATTCCCATGCCCATGCTGTGGCCACGGCTTCGTTGTAGCTGCCTATACCCTCCTCCTGCTCCAGCATTTTCAGGTACACATCGTACATGCTGGTGGTGTAGGTATTGAACTCATTCCTGTACTGTTCACGTATCTGCCTGAGCGTATCGATATGTTGGAGAGTCAGCTCATTCAGTTGTGCTTTTATTACATTGGCCATTACAGAATCCTTCCTGCGCAGGCGGTAATGGTTGTACAGCCACATATTGAGATAGGCGGAGTATTGAAATGCCGGGTCGCCGGACTGTATGCTGATGGTGTATGCCAGAAAGTTGGCATCGTCCTCGGCTGCAATGCCCGCCTGGTGCGCCATTTCGTGCAATACTACAAAGGGCAGCATGAATGCCGGCAGAAACCTGTTGACCTGTGCCTCGCCCGTCAGGGGATTGTAATAACCCTGTATGCCGAAGTACTGCATGAAAAATCCGTACAAAGACGGTTTGATATTCAAACCATGCAGGCGGGCTTTGCAGTCGGTATGTTCTTTATAAAACTGCATGCCTTTTTTGCGCACTTCCTTAAAATGCATCGGCTGATAATGAAGCGCCTGCTCGTTGAGCTTCGCAAGCAGGTAGCGTTCGTACCTGATTTCGGTAGAGTCGTCAACATATTTGTCTTTGTCCATACCCCAGTAGGTGGTGAGCGATGGTTTGTAATAATTGCCCCCCCAGCCCAGCAGGAAAACAAGGTACACGGTACTCAACACTATAGCCGTATTGAAAAACGAATGCGCCAATTTTACATTGTTCCGGCGGAAAGTGATGAGAAAGTATATCCAACGGATGGGCAATGCCACCAGGGCCAGCCCCATGATAAAGTATAATATATCACCAAAACTTAACTGCGACCAGCCGAAGAGCAGGTTGCGGAAGGACTGGAAAGGGACGAAGATGTAGTCGGCGTAAACGATAGTCCAGGCTGGCTTGTAGGGCACTACAGCCTGTGCAATAGTAACCAGCACCAGTATCACCAGCAACCATATTAGCTTTTTCTTATACCGCATAAACCATTAACAATAAGCTATTTAACCCCCTACAAAGTTATATCAAGTATATTTGCCTGACTTTATCCTAAGTTATTGATTAAAGAGATATAAATGACGAGGCCCAAAAATATTTTCCTGTTAGCGATTGTGTGGATGAGCAGCGCCCTGGTACTGGCAGGATGCAGCAATAAAAAAGAAGCCCCGAAAGGGGGAGGCAAACCCAACACATTGTCCGCCAAAGGCTATGTGGTGACTGCAGGTTCGTTTTCTGAAATGTACGCTGCCAGCGGCTCGCTGCTGCCCAACGAGGAAATAGACATACTGCCCGAAATAGCGGGAAGGGTAACGGGCATACACTTTAAAGAAGGCTCTTATGTGCAGAAAGGCCAACTGCTGGTGCAGCTATACGACCAGGAGATAAGGGCGCTGCTGCAAAAGCTGAAAGCGCAAAAACAACTGCAACAAAATACAGAAACAAGGCAAAAGGCATTGGTGGACATAGGCGGCATCAGCAAGCAGGAATATGAAACCACACAGACACAAATACAATCGATAGACGCGGATATAGCGCTGGCTGAAGCACAACTGAGGGCGACCAAAATCATTGCGCCTTTTTCAGGTACGATAGGCATACGCAACATCAGCGAGGGCGCGGTGGTTACACCATCTACCACCATCACTACCCTGCAGCAAACCAACCCGCTGAAAATGGATTTTGACATACCGGACAGGTACCGCAATAATGTAGGTGCAGGTAAGGAAGTGCTGTTCTCAGTAACAGGTGTGAAAGATACACTGACAGGAAAGATAAGTGCCGTAGACCCAGGTGCAGACGTGGTGACACGCACCATAAGGGTACGTGCTACCGTAAGCAATGCAGGCGACAAATTAGTTGCCGGTTCTTTTGCGCATGTGATGGTACCGCTGGAAAGTGATGATGATGCGATATTGATACCCTCACAATCGGTAATACCGACCACCAAAGACAAACTGGTAGCAGTAGTACGAGGCGGTAAAGTAAGCATGACGAAAGTGCAACTGGGCACACGCACTGCTGACCAGGTAGAAATATTGGGCGGACTCAACCCCGGCGACACCATACTGACCACAGGCCTGATGCAGGCCAAGGATGGCATGGATGTGGTGGTAACGGGGATGTAGACAAGCTGTCTTGGGAACTATTAATTGACCGATAAAAAACCTCATTATGAAGTCATTTGTAATACTCTTGTGTTTTTTGAGCCTGAGTGACTATGTATCGGCGCAAAGCATAGATTTAAAACTAGTTGGTCATTGCAGAACTGAATACTATGTTTTAAAAGGAGATGGTTATTATGTTGTTGAGCATCTGAGTCCATTAAAATATGGGGAGGCAATTTATGACACATTATTTCCGACGCATAACCATACTGATACGTTTCGAGGAAGAAAATATTCATTATACCGTAAGGATGGTAATATCCGTTTAGCCAATAATAGATACAAACATGGCGTATTGAAAATCAAAGATATCGATGAAGAAGCCCGGACGGCCAGAGAGTCTATCCATAATCATTTTGTTTCCAGCCCGTATGAGCCACAAATGGCAGAACTCGCAAGGAAATTAATGACCAAGAAAAGAACAGAAGACTATTCGAAGTTCAATCGCGACAGGGAGCATATTTATGATTTATCTAGGAGCATAGGCACAGAAAAGTTCAAAGATAGCTTCCGTGTTTTTATAGAAAAGTATAACCTAAATAAGTAATTACATGAGTTGTGTATTGCGTATAATGGGTGTAGATTTTGATCCGGATGGGTTTGAGATAAAAAGTGGACTGAGTCTTGGACGTAAGCTATATAAAGGTACACCGAGGTTCAAATCCAAGCCTGATAGCGAAAAAGCCCAGCATTCAGTTATATCGTTTGTTGTCAGCAGTGCAGATTTTCACTCGCCCGAAAAGCAAATAGAAGACGCTAAAAACTATCTAATTATTAACAAGGACGGCTTAAGCCATATTCTGAATGATAAAAGCATACAGCATGCTTTCCTGGATTTTGGTTTGCAGTTTTACCCCGATAGAGTCACGCAATCTATATATCTGCCGCATGACATAGTAAGCCCGGCGGGAGCGTTAGGCATAGGTATAGAAATATCGTTGTACAACAATGACAGGTTTGAATAATTGACCCACCAACCCGTTGGTGCATACGCACCAACGTAATGATAAAAAATTGATGAACTATCAGTTCATCAATTTTAGTGCGGCAGAGGAGTCCCGATAGCTATCGGGACGAACTCCCATGCCATAATAAAAACAACAAGAGGATGCCTTTGAGCATCCTCTTATATGTGCGGCAGAGGAGATTCGAACTCCCACGCCCTTGCGAGCACAACGACCTCAACGTTGCTTGTCTACCAGTTTCAACACCGCCGCGTGGCTTTTCAACCGGAGTGCAAATGTAATCGCAATTTTAGTTTTCTCAAAAATATATAGCCTACCGGCGCAGAATAATGCGGAATGTAGTGCCCTTGCCCACTTCCGTACTCTTTACCACCAGCGAGCCGTGGTGATATTTTTCTATAATCCTTTTGGATAAGGACAGCCCCAAACCCCAGCCACGCTTCTTGGTAGTAAAGCCGGGGTTGAATATCTTCTTTACCTGGTGGCGGGGAATGCCCTTGCCCGTATCGGAAATATCTATCCTTACCTGCTGGGGGGTATCTTCTACCGACACATGGATATTGCCTTTACCTTCCATTGCATCCAGCGCATTCCGCATCAGGTTTTCAACCACCCAGTCGAGCAAGGGGCCGCTGATGTTAACCGGTATTTCTTTATCCATTTCATTGATAGATATAGACACTTTTGCAGGCGCCCTTTTCTGCATATAGTCCACCATATTTCTAAGCCGGTGGCGGATGTCTTCTTCCTCCAGCACAGGGGCGCTGCCTACCTTGCCAAACCTGTCTGCCACCAGTTTCAGCCTGTCCAGGTCTTTCTGCATCTCATTGAGCGCATCTGTGTTGTTATTGTCTTCCTTCAGTATTTCCAGCCAGCCCTCTATAGAGCTGAGAGGTGTGCCCAACTGGTGAGCCGTTTCTTTGGACAAGCCCACCCATACCTGGTTTTGTATAGAACGGTGCGCAGAGCTTAATGCTATAAGCACAACAATCAAAAACAGAAATATGATGGCCAGCTGCACATAAGGGAAATACCTTAACTGGGTGAGCAGGTATGATTCGCCGTAATAGACATAGTGCGTACCCAGTCCATAACCCAATTCAACAGGTATGGGGGCAGCCATAGCTTTAAATTCAGCCAGCTTACGCTCCAGGTAAGCAGGGTCTCGTTTGATTTTGTTGGTATCGAGGTTATTGTACTGGTTGATATTGCCCTCTTCGTCCACCGATATAAAAGGTATAGTAGTATTCTGCGATACGAATGTTGAAGCGAAAGTGAGGTCGAGGCCTGACGACTCACTGTCAGCCATAATCTTAATCCCTTCTACCACCTGCTCCATCTTTTTGCGCTCTTCGTCGGCCAGTTTGGCCGCGAGCTGGCTGGTATAATATAGCGATGCGCCGACTATACAAAAAGCCGCAAATATTAAATATGTTTTCCAATTAAGATATTGACGCATAACACAATGTACATACAACGAAATGACTATAAAAATATTATGATTTTGACTGAATATCTACTATTTTTGTGAGCGCAAATATTGCGATTAATGGACATGCACAACTACAACGACGAAAACCAGCTGGACAACCCGGCAGATATAGAACTGAATAAGCCGTCAAAATCAAGGTTTTTATTCTTATTATTCTTCTTCGGTATTTTCATCTTTGCATGGGCTGGCTGCTACAACCTGTACGAGCACAGCTACACCAGCACTAAGGACATTGAAGTGCCTGATAATACCAAGTACAATCCCACCTACAAATAATCATTCGCCCAGGCAATGATTGTTTGTAATAATGATACCGCTGTTGTAATCCTCAGTTATAACGGGAAGAAATGGCACGAGCTTTTTTTGCCCCTGATTGTAAGTGAAGCTGCAACAGGTTACGATGTCATAGTTGCAGACAACGCATCTACCGACGATACCCTGCAGTATGTGCAGGAAAATTTCCCGACCGTAAAGACGTTGCAGATAAGCCTGAACAGGGGTTTCTCCAATGGCTATGCCGAAGCGCTGAAACAGGTGCAGGCGAAATACTACATACTGCTCAGCGCCGACTTTGAAGTAACGGAGGGATGGTACCCCCCGCTGCTGAGCGCTATGCAGAGATACAGCGGCTTAGCGGCTTGCCAGCCTAAGATACGCTACTGGCGCGAGCGCGAGTTTTTTGAATATGCGGGTGCCGCCGGCGGCTTTATGGATAAGTATGGCTATCTCTTTTGCCGTGGCAGGATTTTTACCGAACTGGAGAAAGACCAGGGCCAATACAACGATGATATAGAAGTGTTCTGGGCATCGGGCGGCTGCCTGATGGTACGTGCCGACCTGTACCACAAGTACGGCGGGCTGGATCACGACCTGTACGCACATATGGAAGAGGTGGACCTGTGCTGGCGATTGAAGAACGCAGGGTATAAGATAGGTTATATAGCCGGCTCAACTGTATATCACGTGGGCGGCAGCGTGATCAGCTACGGCAGCCCGCAGAAGCTTTTTTACAATTTCCGGAACAACCTGATACTGCTGCTGAAAAATGAAAAGGCCAGCCGCCTGCTGTGGCTGTTCCCTCTGCGCTTTATGTTGGATGGCGTGGCCGGCGTGAGGTTGTTGCTTACGGGCAATTTCAATGAAATGCTGACAATCGTTAAGGCACATTTCAGCTTTTACGGCAGCCTGAGCAAGTGGCTGAAACGCCGCCGGCAGCATAAAAAACTGGTAGCCCACCGCAATGAATCGGGCCGCATGAACAGCAGTATCGTATGGCAATTTTTCGTGTTGCGCAAGCGCACCTTCCCCAGGCTCAAATGGGAGCCCGATAAGCTTCAGTAAGCCATTCTTCCGCTTTACCGACTATTTTCTACTGTTTACCGACAACTGCTCCGTTTTTACCTAATAGGGTTTCTGTATGGGAGCGGTGTTGTATACTTTTGCATTAACAATTTAAAACAAACAAATATGGACCGAGTACGAAAGCGACATATGCACCCGGGGCATCATGGAGGAGATAAGAGGTGGTTTGGTTTCGCCCTGCTGATGGTGGGCCTGTTCATACTGGCGAAAAAACTAAATTTTTTTGATATAGAATGGCACGATGCCTGGCCCTGGATGGTGATAGCGATAGGCATGTTTATTGCCCTGAAAAGCAAATTCAGAAATAATGCCTGGTGGATACTGACAATAATAGGGGTTTCACACCTGATACCTGTCTTCTATATAGGTGATGTTTCATCTAAAACCTTGCTGATACCGGCTGTGATGATAGTATTGGGGCTGGTCATCATATTCAGGCCGGCGCGAAAAAAAAAGCTATGGGACGAGCGCTGTGGGAACAAC
>JACFNS010000037.1:11755-12271 GCA_019454705.1 Taibaiella sp.
TGAATATAGATGTGACCTTTGGCGGGCATAAAGAGGTAGTTACATCAAAAGACTTTAAAGGCGGCAGTATATCAACTACGTTTGGCGGTGCAGAAGTGAACCTGATGAATGCGGACAGTACGGATAAAACCATCAGCCTGAATATGAAAGTTGCATTTGGCGGAGTAGAACTGGTAGTACCATCGCACTGGCAGATAAAGAACGAAATAAGTAATACACTGGGCAGTGTGGAAGACAACAGGAATATATATACACATGGAGGCGGCGAAGAGAAAACGACACTGGTGCTGACGGGTAGTTGCAGCTTTGGCAGTATAGAAATAAAATCATACTAAAGACACAACAGATTAATATATGAGACCATACGCAGCACAAATTATCTATTCAATAAAATGCGCGGGCGAGTTTACCGGGCAGTATGAAGAACAATGGAGGTTGGTATTTGCAGAAAATGAACCCAACGCGGTAGCACAGGCAAAAGAAATAGGCGGCCAGGAAGCATCAATATTTGTAGAC
>JACFNS010000038.1 GCA_019454705.1 Taibaiella sp.
CCTGAAAAAGGCGAGCTGCCAGTTCTTTGACATACCTGTTTCCATATCACACGGCACAAAAACCACCCACACATTAAGCCTTTCCTGTTTTGTTCCAGCCCGGGAACAATTCCGCACAATTGGAACAAAAAAATTTATTGATTATCAATCATTTACCCCTAAAATGTTGCCAAAAAATGCTAAACGAAAATCATGGCATCAAAACGGAACAAAAGTATGAAACTCCCTTCCTGTTGTTAGGAGGGGTCAATTGACATAAGTCTTTAGGGCTTATGTCAATCAGGGGTGGTTAACTCGCACAGAACGAGTAGCTGAAAATTGTTCCAATTTCTAAACCAAAATCCTGGCATCAAAATGGAAACAAAAAGGCCACCCTCACGGGCAGCCTTTAAATAATATCTGATAAAGAATATTTAATTCTTCTTCTCAGCCTCAGGGTACAATATGGCCGTATAGTTGTTGGCGGCAAACACCTGGTTAGCTACCTTTTTAATATCCTGTACGGTCAGTTTGTCTATCCACTCGTCATATTTCAGCTTGTGGTCCCTGTCCCTGCCCCAGAAGAGTACACTCTCCATAGAGCTGGCCCACCAGCCATTTTTCTCCAGGCTTTCGCGGTGTTTCTCATGCCACTGGCTTTTTACCTTTTCCAGGTCTTCAGCTTTGGGGCCTTCCTTCTTTATTTCGGTCACCACCTCGTCAGCCGCTGCCAGCAGTTTGTCCACATTCTCAGGCCCGCAGGGCAGGTACAGGCTTACTGAGAAGTTCTCATAAGGCTCTTTCTCTACACTGGCATTGTAGCCGCCGCCATAGATACCACTCAGTTTTTCGCGCAGTTCTTCTATCACGCGTATGTTCAGTATCTCGGCCAGCGCCTGCACTTGCAGAGAGAAGTCTTCAGAGTACTTGGCATCGCCGTGTATCACGCCTATTATCATACTCTTGGGGTCTGAGCCTTTGTAGTACTTCATGGTTTGCGTACCCGTCACAGGGCGCACGCCATTGTCTTTGTACGATGGCGCTTTATTGGCCTTGGGCAGGCTGGCTACATAAGTTTCCAGCAGCGGCACAAGTGTTTTAGGGTCTACATTACCTACAATGTAAAATTCATATCCATCCGCGGTGCTGAACTGGTCTTTGTATATATCCAGTATCCTGTCCATAGACAAGGCCTCGAAATGCTCCGGCTTGGGTATGGGCGATGGCGCCAGCGGGTTGTTCTTATACATCGACTCGTACACTGTGTCTATAAACGCATACGTAGGATTGGCAGACAGGAACTGCAACTGCATCACCTGCTTCTTCTTATAGGCCTCAAACAGTTCTTTGTCAGTACGCGGTGCGGTCAGCTTCAGGTACATAAGCTGGAACATTTCTTCCAGGTCCTTTACCGTACTGCTGCCCGATACTCGGTTGGTGATTTCGGATATACTGGCGCTTGCACTGATATTCTTGCCCGCGAGCACCTTTTCCAGGTCCGATGGCTTGAATTTACCACAGCCCATGGCATCTATCACCTGCGAAGCATAACGCACGTTGTGAACATCGGCCACGCCAAAGTTGTTGCTGCCACCCTTCTTCACACCACGTACTATTATTTCATCACTCTTGAAGGTAGTAGGCTTAACAGTTACCTTGATACCATTGCTCAGTGTATATGTAGTAGCATTAAAACCTTCTACTTTGGAAATGTTTGCTACTTTGCCCGGTGTTGGCTTATTGTCCATCAGGCTACTGGCCACAGCAGTCTCTTCCTTGGCTTTTACATCCTGTGCAAAGCCTTTCTTAGTCATGGCCAGTAGTTGCTCATCTGTAGGCAGTTTGTCTTTGCCTTTGTCCGGCCCTGTTATCAGCGAGAAGAAGTTCATATCCGACATCAAAGATTGCATCTCCTTATTCACTTCTTCTACCTTGACACCCGGCAATAAAGTTTTGTAATAATTGTATTCATTCTCTATACCCGGTATAGGCTCGTTCTCCAGGAAGTTACGCACATACTCACCTATCAACTGGCTGCTCTCTGTAGTGTTGCGCTCGTTGTAAGATTTCTCCATGTTGCTCATGAGGTTCTTACGTGCGAGTTCCATTTCGCTTTCAGTAAAGCCAAATTCCTTAGCGCGCTTCATTTCACCTGTCAGCGCCATCAGGGCTTTTTCAGGGCCTTCTTCGCCAAACATTGTAAAGCCTACCAGGTTCTCATAGTCGCGGGCCCAGCCACCTACATATACAAATGCGTAAGGGAACGGAGGGTCGCTGCTGCGGGCCAGGTCGCTCAGGCGCTGGTTCAGCATCTCGCTCATCAGGCCACGCACCATAAACTCCCTGTAATCACCTACAGTTATTTCTTTGTCTTTCTTCTGTGCCGGGAATATGATTTGCAGGCGGTAGTTGGTAGCTTCTTTATCGGTCAGCACCATGGCTTTTGCCACTTTGCGGGTTTCTACTGGCACATCAAAGCGGGGGCGAGGGTTTGCCGGGTTCTTCATGGGTTTGAAGTGCTTCTCCAGGTACTTCATGGCAGTTGCCTTATCAATATCGCCCACTACAGCTACAGCCATCAGGTTGGGGCGGTACCAGTCTTTATAGAAGCGGCGCACCACATCGTATTTGAAGTTCTTCAGTATCTCGTCTTTACCTATGGGCAGGCGCTCTGCATAACGGCTGCCGGCCATCATCTCGGGCAGGTACTTTTGCAGCATACGCATTTCGGCACCCTTGCCCAGTCGGCTTTCTTCCAGCACCACACCACGCTCGTCGTCTATATCCTTGTCTGTCAGCAATGCGTTGTGCGCCCAGTCTTCTATTATCTGGAAGCCTTTGTCCAGGTTGCCTTCCTTATCAGTATGTATCGGTAATATATATACCGTCTCGTCGAAGCTGGTATATGCGTTCAGGTCGGCGCCAAATTCTACCCCTATCGACTGTAGGTAGCTTACCAGTTCATTCTTCTGGAAGTTCTTGGTACCGTTGAAGTTCATATGCTCCATGAAGTGCGCCAGGCCCAGTTGGTCTTCATCTTCCAATATTGAACCGGCATTCACTACCAGGCGCAGCTCCACCTTCTTCTCAGGCTTCTTATTGGTCCTGATGTAGTACTTCAGACCGTTGTCAAACTGGCCGACGGTAACATTGGGGTCTATCGGCAGCTTGGCCGAAAGGTCCTGGGCAAATGATACATTACCGGCGCTAACCAGTAACATCAACATAGCCAGTACCATGCTGTAAAAGTTTCGGGATGAGTATCGCATAAGAATGGTTTTAGCCTTCCAAAATACTGTTTTCTGCCCGTAAACTGTGAATAAAATATTTATAATAAAATCTTAAAATATTGTAATGCCACAATAAAAAAGGGATAAATACCAACCCCAGATCAACCCAAAATAACAAGCATATAACCTCATAAGGGAATTAATCAATTATCTTAGCAGCCTGAAAAACTTACAGCATATAACATGGCGCTTATCAAATCAATATCAGGCATCAGGGGCACAATCGGCGGAAAACAGGGAACAGGGCTTACACCTATTGATGTAGTAAAGTTCACAACCGCTTATGGTGCGTGGATAAAGCAGCAGGGTGATAATAATAAAATAGTTATTGGCCGCGATGGCCGTATATCCGGTTCGCTGGTGCGCAACCTGGTAACCGCTACCCTGCAAGGCTGCGGATTTGACATAGTGGACCTGGGGCTGAGCACAACCCCTACTGTGGAGATGGCAGTAGTGATGGAAAAAGCAGCGGGGGGCATTATCCTCACCGCCAGCCACAACCCCAAAGAGTGGAACGCCCTGAAACTGCTGAACAGCAGCGGTGAGTTCCTGAGCGCGGAGGCCGGCCAGTGGATACTGGACTATGCTGACAATAATGAGCATGATTACGCCCTGATTAACAAGCTGGGTACAATAAGAGAGGACAACAGCTATATACAAAAGCATATAGACGCGATACTACAGCACCCGCTGGTAGATGTGGCAGCCATCAAAGCGAAGAACTTTAAAATAGTGGTAGATGCCATCAACTCTACGGGTACGCTGTCCGTACCACCGTTGTTGAAGGCGTTGGGTGTGGCTGAAATCATCACCATCAACGAAGAGGTAACAGGCAACTTCGCCCACAACCCCGAGCCGCTGCCTGAGAACCTTACCGAACTCTGCTCAACGGTTGAAAAGCAAAACGCACACCTGGGCATAGCTGTTGACCCTGATGTGGACCGTCTCTGCTTTGTGTGCGAAGACGGCAGCCTGTTTGGCGAAGAATATACATTGGTAGCTGTGGCCGATTATGTACTGAGCCATAAAAAAGGCAACACAGTATCTAATATGTCATCTACCCGCGCACTGAGGGATGTAACGGAAAAGCATGGTGGCGAATATACACCCAGCGCAGTGGGCGAGGTGAACGTAGTGAAGAAAATGAAAGCCGTAAACGCTGTGATAGGCGGTGAGGGCAATGGAGGTATCATAGTACCGGAAATGCACTATGGCCGCGATGCGCTGATAGGTATAGCCCTCTTCCTGACACACCTTGCGAAAACGGGCAAGAGCGTAAAATCACTGCGGAACAGCTACCCCAACTATTTCATATCGAAGAATAAGATAGAACTGAGCGATGACATTGACCTGAAAAGCATCTTCGCCAAAATACAGGATAAGTACAAGAGCCACCCCATCAATACAGAAGATGGGCTGAAGATAGAATTTGACAACGACTGGGTACATCTGCGCCCCAGTAACACGGAGCCTATTATACGCATATATGCTGAGAGCGGCTCGGAAACAACATCGAATAACATTGCCAAACGCATAATGGAAGACATCAGGGAAATGATGTAATACCGTTTGCACAATTACTACATAATTGCCCGCGAATAATACATATGATATAGTGGTGGTCGGCAGCGGACTGGGCGGACTATTGTCTGCCGTGATGCTGGCGAAAGAGGGCATGAAGGTATGTGTGATAGAGAAAGACAAACAAGTGGGTGGCTGCCTGCAAACCTTCTCGGTAGAAAAGAAAGTCTTTGACAGTTGCGTACACTATATAGGCGGGCTCGGCGATGGACACACCCTCAATCGTATTCTCAGCTATGCGGGCATCATGGACAAGCTGCAATTGAAAGAATATGACCACGATGCTTTCGACAAGATAGCCTTTGACAATGAGGCCACCGAATACCCGTTGGCTCAGGGTATGGACAACTTTGTGGAGCAGTTGCTACCCTACTTCCCTAACGAAAGAAAAGCACTGGAAGAATACCTGGGATTAGTCACCAAAGTAGGTGACCACTTTCCGCTATATCGCCTGAGGATGGGCGATGCCAATGAGAAGGCCGCTGTAACTGGTTGGGAATTGACAAATACGCTCAATACTATCACCAACAACCAGCGCCTGCAGCATGTACTTGCGGGCAATAATATGCTGTACGCCGGTGTCCCGGGCAAAACACCCTTTTACCTCCATGCCTTAGTAACAGAAAGTTACATACACAGTTCGCACAAAGTACTGCCCGGCAGTTCGCAGATATCCAAATTCTTGTGGCAGGAGTTGCAGGCACATGGCGGGGAGGTACTGCGCAATACTACCGTTATCAAACTCGTAGAAGAAAACGGCATAATGACCCATGCTGTAACGGATACAGGTGAATATATATATGGCAAGCAGTTCATTGCCAATATACACCCGGAAGTTCTGCTACAAATTACAGACAGCAGCCTGCTGCGCCCTGCCTACCGAAACCGTGTCAGCAACCTGGAGCAGACCATATCAACATTCATGTTGAACCTGGTACTGAAACCCGGCACTGTACCAATGCAGCATCACAACCTGTACTGGAACGCAACTGACAATGTGTGGGATGCCGTGAGTTACCAACCGGAAGCATGGCCATCGAACTATACATTGTTTTACACGCCTGATAAAGACAATCCTGAATATGCAGAGAGCCTGTCGGTACTCAGTTATATGCATTACGATGAGGTGAGCCAATGGGCGGACACATACAACCGCACCGGGCACGAGCACAACAGGGGGGAAGACTACGATGTGTTTAAAGCATGGAAAAGCGAAATACTGCTGAACAAAGTATATGAAAGACTGCCGGTGCTGAAAGGAAATATTACAGCACAGAAAGCCGCTACCCCACTTACCTGGCGCGATTATACAAGTACACCCACAGGTGCCTTGTACGGCATATTGAAAGACGTAAACAAACCCAACGAAACCACCATAGCCACCCGCACCAAAATACCCAACCTCTTACTAACGGGGCAAAATGTGAACCTGCACGGCGTGCTGGGTGTCAGCATCACCGCAGTAGCTACCTGTGCAGAGCTGCTGGACATGGAGTATTTGCTCGGGAAGATAAAAAGATAACTCTTTCCCATACACCGCAGCCAACAGTAATTCCCCATACTTTTTCTTCACACTTTCGCCTATGGGCGTTGGGTTGCCGTCGTCGTCAATACGCACAAACGTGATGGATGTAGTGCAGACAACCGTCTCTACTCCACTATACGGATTGTACTTTCTCACTTCTATTTCCAGCGTAATGGATGTAGTACCTAAATGAGCCACTTCACCATACAGCCTGATGTGGTTGCCCACCTTGATGGGCTTTTTGAAGCGCAACTCGCCCACTTTAAGAGTCACCATATTGGGCGTATAGCAGTACTCGGTAGCGAAAGACGCCGCCGCCTCATCTATCCATGCCATCAGTATGCCGCCAAACATATTGCCATGTATGCCTATGTCCTTGCCCATGCATATCTTCTTGTTGATCAGTTGCATAATTCCTCTTGTTTTGTGGCCATAAAAAAGCCCCCCGGTACACCGGGGGCCTATGAATGTTTTGCTAATATTTTGTCTTTATATGCAATACATATCCGTACCCCCGGATATCGGGCGCTTACAATTACGGATATGTTTATGCATTTGTTTCACAGCTGCAATATTACAACAAAGGAATAATAACCAACAAATTATTTTTTTCAAGATCGCACAATACCCGTTAACTATTATTAGGTATTACTATTGGTACATTGGCCGGAACATGCTTAATTTAGTAACACTAAACATAAGTTATGGCAACTATCAGCAACGATACTTTCAAGTTCTTAAAAGACCTTTCGAAGAACAATAACAAAGAGTGGTTTACTGCCAATAAAAAACGCTATGAAGTAGCGAAGGCAGATTTTGAAGCTTTTGTTACCGATATGATTAAGAATATGGCGAAGTTCGACCCGCCCATTACCAACCTGGAACCTAAGAAATGTATCTTCCGTATATACCGGGATACACGTTTCAGCAAAGACAAAACACCGTACAAAAACAATATGGGCGCCAACTTCTCGGTAAGCCCCAGCAAGATACACGACCATGCGGGGTACTACATTCATATAGAGCCGGGCAAGAGCTTTCTGGCAGGCGGAGCATACGAGCCACAAGCGCCCTGGATTAATAATATCCGCCAGGAGATTGATTATAATACCAAAGAATTTAAGAAGATCATAAGCGCCGCAGCATTCAAAAAGAACTTCGGCGAGATAAAGGGTGATAAACTCAAAACCGTACCCAAGGGCTTCCCCAAAGACCACCCGGAACTGAGCCTGCTGCAATACAAAAGTTTCCTGCTGGTCCACGATGTGGATGATAAACTGGTTACCTCAGACGGGTTTATGAAACACTTAATTGACGTGTACAAATCCATGAAACCATTCAATGATTTTTTGAACAGGGCGGCGGAGTAGTTATTTATTGCTCCAGGGCATCATCATAAGCCGCCTTTGCTATCTGCGCAATAATTTTTTCACAAACTGCTGTTTCTGCCTTAGCATCGGTAATATACACTGTAAGTATAAGGTGTTTGCCTCCGGGTAATGCGATGACACCTATATCATTTACAGCAATATTTACGCCGTTTTCAAATCCACTTGTGCCTGTTTTATGCGCAACACCAGTACCTTCTGGTAACAGGCCTTTTATCCGATTAGCCCCACCTGTAGTGCGTACCATGACATCACGCAGAGTATCTGTGGATGTTGCGCTAAGTATTTCCCGGTTATAAAATCTGGCAAGCAATTTTGCCATGTCCATAGGTGCGCACCAATTTTCGTACGGGCGTTGCATATTTAATCCCAACTGCCCTTCTGTATGCAACATACTTATGCCGGCCATCCCACGGCTTTTTGCATATTCTGTGACTGCCGCAGGGCCACCCACCTGTTTCAGCAGAACATCTGTACTAATATTGTCACTCATCGTGACAGTGTAACACAATAGCTCGTGTATGCTCACATCGCTCTCCTTACCTTGTAAAGTGTCGCGCATGGGACTATGTGTATTTTCGCGCATTTCAGACCTGGGTATGTGTATTTTTTGTTCTAATGATAGTTTACCGCTGTCAACATAATCTAGTACCAGCAATGCCAAAGGAAATTTACAAGTGCTCATCATAGGGCAATGTTCATAACCATTGTATGAAAAGGTATCGCCCGTTTCTAAATGTATAAGGCCGACAGCAACTTTCGCATCTATTGTTTTGGCAATACTGTCCACCTGCATTCTCAACACGGAATAATCATGCAGTGTATCTGTAGTAGCTGTATTTTCGGATGGAGTACTTTCATCTGCACAACCTGTCATTCCAAATAACATAACCGTTAGCAGGCAACTGTAAATCAATTTATTCATTGTGAGGTGTTAAAGAATTAAAGTTAGGGAATGGCCCGAACAAAAAAAACGGCCACCTTCCGGCAGCCGTTCAAAAAAACATTTATTACTTATTAAAGGTGTATCGCCTCACCCAGCGCCACTTCTATCGCATCTTTCACCGCTTCGCTCATTGTCGGGTGCGGGAAGATGACATCCAGTTGCTCGTGGTAGGTAGTTTCCAGTTTGCGGCTGGAGACTGTTTGTGCTATGATTTCAGTTACGTTAGCACCTATCATATGCGTACCCAGCCATTCGCCGTATTTGGCATCGAAGATTACTTTTACAAAACCCTCAGGAGCTCCTGCTGCACTGGCCTTACCGGACGCTGAGAAGGGGAACTTACCCACTTTAATTTCGTGGCCGGCGTCTTTCGCCTGCTTTTCAGTCATACCTACAGAGGCTATTTCAGGCGAGCAGTATGTACATCCCGGTACGTTGTTGTAATCCAGCACTTCAGGCTGGTGGTGGAATTTACCCTCTTTATGTGCCAATGCCTCTACGCATATCACGGCCTCTTTCATGGCTACGTGTGCCAGCGCCTGGCCGGGCACGATATCACCAATGGCATATATACCCGCTACATTGGTATTATAGTAAGGGTCAACCGTTACTTTGCCTTTCTCGGTTTTGATACCCAGGTCTTCCAGGCCTATGTTTTCTATATTGGCACTCACACCTACCGCGCTCAGTACTACATCAGCTTCCAGCACTTCTTCGCCTTTAGCTGTTTTAACAGTTGCCTTTACCTTCTTACCGCTGATGTCCACTTTCTCTACCGAAGACTCCAGCATGATTTCCATGCCTTTCTTCCTGTATGCTTTGAACAGTTCTTTGGATACATCTTCATCTTCTACAGGAACGATGCGTGGCATGAACTCTACTATCGTTACTTTAGTGCCAATGCTGTTGTAGTAATAGGCAAACTCCACACCTATAGCGCCGGAGCCGACTACTATCATGCTCTCAGGCTGTGTGGGCAGGCTCATAGCCTCACGGTAGCCAATTACTTTTTTGCCGTCTATGGGCAGGTTAGGTAGTTCGCGCGCACGGCCACCTGTAGCCAGTATGATATGTTTAGCCTGGTAAGCGGTGGTTTTACCATCCGTACCTGTTACTTCTACTTCTTTCTTCTTGTTCAGCTTACCCTGCCCTGTCAGCACCTCTATCTTGTTCTTCTTCATCAGGAACTGGATGCCTTTGCTCATCTTATCGGCCACCCCACGGCTGCGCTTAATCATCGCATTGAAATCCGCCTTAGCATCGCCTACGGTTATACCATAATCCTGCGCATGGCTGATATATTCAAAAACCTGTGCCGATTTTAATAGTGCTTTAGTAGGGATACAACCCCAGTTAAGACAAATGCCACCCAGGCTCTCACGCTCTACTATCGCCACCTTAAAACCTAATTGTGATGCACGGATAGCCGCCACATATCCACCGGGTCCGCTACCAATAACGATTACATCGTATGCCATAAACAGGAAATAATTTTATTGTAAAAAATTGGTTTTTAATTCAGAGGTGACAAAAGTAGCCAATTTATCGGATAGATAATAACACCCTGAACATATATCAAACTGCACATATCCTGCAATGAAAAAGGGCGCATCACTACGCCCTTTTATTGCACAAACTAAAAATTATTTATCCGTTATCTTATTCTTTTGCCTGGCTCCTA
Organism: Taibaiella sp.; assembly: GCA_019454705.1. Taxonomy (GTDB): domain Bacteria; phylum Bacteroidota; class Bacteroidia; order Chitinophagales; family Chitinophagaceae; genus UBA5543. The sequence goes on from JACFNS010000038.1 coordinate 10,391, forward strand.
TAGAGTATATAATCACATGCGCCAGGGCAAATATGATAGAGAACCAAAACAGTCCTGAAGATGCTTCGGGTGCTTGGTTGTACAGTACAGCCACAACTATTAATATCAATACCATACCCATGCCGGTGTATGCCACAGTACGGAAACTCTTATTGGAGAATCCCTGTTTATTCATATGACTGTTCTTCATACCATAAAACAGGTACAGGTCGAAACCAATCATCATCCATGCTACCAGGCGTATCCATGTATCCAATGGCAGGAACACCATCATAAACAGGCAGGTAGCCACACCCAATATAGGCACTAATGGCACCAGCGGGGTCTTGAACACACGGGGCGCATCAGGTTGTGTACGGCGCATTACTATTACACCTATGCATACCAGTATAAAGGCGAATAGTGTACCTATACTGGTCATCTCACCCACCACATTAGCTGGAACAAAAGCTGCAAATACGCTCACTAACAACATGAACATGAAGTTGTTGCGTGCAGGAGTTCTGTATTTCTTATGTACTTCAGAAAATACTTTAGGTACCAGCCCGTCACGACTCATAGAGAAGAACACACGCGACTGCCCCATCAGCATCACCATGATTACCGATGCATAACCGCCCAATATAGCCAGGATAATCGCTTTGTTCATCCATGGGTAATCCGGGGTAATCGTACCGTCCGGGTTAGCCTGCCCCATATGGTCTATTGCCACTGCTACAGGGGCTATGCCATCTACACCTTTGAATGACTCGTAACTGGCTACGCCCGTCATCACATGCGCAAAGAGTATATACAATATGGTACAGATAAACAGGGACAACAAAATACCTATCGGCATATCGCGCCCGGGGTTCTTGGCCTCTTGCGCGGCGGTAGATACCGCATCGAAACCGATATAGGCAAAGAACACGATTGCCGCCGCCCTGATGATACCGCTAAAGCCAAACTCACCAAATACTCCGGTGTTTTCGGGCACATAAGGGGTGAGGTTTGACGGGTTGATATATTGCCAACCTAATGCAATGAATATCAATACGATTGAAACCTTTATTAAAACTATCACTCCATTTACAAATGACGATTCACGGGTGCCTCTCATCAGCACCAGCGACATCAGCATCACGATAAATACAGCAGGTATATTCATGATGCCACCTTCCGATGGCGAGGAGGCAAAACGGTGGTCGATATGGATATTATAGTACTCAAGGAACTTAACAAGGTACCTGCTCCAGCTGATGGAAACCGTAGCGGCACCCACCGCATATTCCAGCACCAGGTCCCACCCTATTATCCAGGCTATGAATTCGCCCATAGTAGCAAACGAATACGTATAAGCGCTACCGGCTATGGGTATCATTGACGAAAACTCAGCATAACACAGGCCCGCAAATGCGCAACCCAATGCTGCTACTATAAATGAAATAGTAATCGCAGGCCCTGCATGGTTAGCAGCGGCCAATCCGGTAATAGAAAACAATCCTGCACCGATAATAGCGCCTATACCCAGCGCTACCAGCGAGCGTGCTGATAAGGTTTTCTTCAGTCCTTTTTCATCGTCAGAGGCTTCGGCCAATAATAGGCTGAGCGGCTTAGTTTTAAATAAACCCATATGGATAAGCAGATATGAGCGTCCAAACTATAAAGAAAATGTCGTTTCTACAAACCAAACTGATTTTATAAAGTTTTGTTATTGAATTGAAAACAGTAACATACCTGTTACTGTAAAAATAAAATTTGCAGTAGGTTTGCTAAATGGCACGTACCATAGTTTTTAGTTTACTTTTTCTATTTACTGCATACGCAGGTAATGTTTTT
>JACFNS010000039.1:0-10522 GCA_019454705.1 Taibaiella sp.
ATGTTATGAATTCAGGAAAAAAACAAGTGAACACAGGGGGCAAAATAAGAGTAGCACGCCCTGAAATACGCGACGATATGGATAGCCGCGAAAACAAGGAAGAAAAGTATAAAAGCGCCAACAACAAAAGAGGTGTAAAGCCTAACACTAAGGCAAAGAACAAAGCCGGGAATTAAGCTACGCCTTATTTGGTAATGAAGCTATGGAAATCTGTGCCGGGTATTTTTTTAATGCCTGCCTGGCGCATCATGGTTACTAATTGCCCCCTGTGATAGGTAGCATGATTGAACACCTGCATCAATACAGTATATACAGGTAGCTTGAAGGAGACTTTCTTCAGGTTATAATATTGTAATACATGCCGGAAAGCGTCATCATTGTATTGCCTTTCTACAAAATCAAGCAGGCCTTTCGATGTTTCCTGCCATTTGTCTATCGCCTCACTGAAGCTTCCCTCGAAGACGGACTGAGCCCAGACTGGTTGCTCCACCAGCAGCAGCCTTTGCAACCATATATCTTCAGCACTCCACATATGGTAAACTGTAGCCCTTATGGACGGGAAACTGCTGGTAATTTCCTTGTCCAGTATTTCATCATCCATTTTCAGCAGTATATCTATAAACTGCTTATTAGCCCATATATTGTACCGGGCCATTTGCTGCAATATTTGCTTCATACCCTCCTTAAATAACTAACAAAAGGCAAGTTAGTTGATTGTTTTCACTTATCTAATATGTAACTTGCTTCAAAATTCATACACATGAAAAAAATATTTTTGACTGCCTTAACGGCTCTTTTCGCCTTATCAGCATTTGCACAAAGCGAGGCTGACATGCAAAAATGGATGGAATACGCCACACCCGGCGATATGCACAAGATGCTGGCCAAATACAATGGCCGCTGGACAGCTACTACCAAAATGTGGATGGCTCCCGGACAGCCTCCCATGGAAAGCACTGCTGAAGTGACCACAGACATGTATATGGGCGACCGATATCAAAGGTCAACTTACAGTGGCGATTTCGGGGGTATGCCTTTCAATGGTGAGGCTACTACCGGGTATGACAATACCCGCAAGGTGTTCACCAATACCTGGATTGATAACATGAGTACCGGCATTATGTATAGCGAAGGCACATGGAATGCTGCTACCAAAAGCGTGGAATTTAAAGGTACTGCTACAGACCCCATGGCCGGCAAGGCTACCCCGTTCAGGGAAGTAATGACCTTTAATAGCGATGACAGCTACAAAATGGAAATGTACAATATAATGGATGGCAACGAGTACAAATCCATGGAAATCACTTTTACCCGCAAAAAGTAAATAATATCCGCATTTGAATATACCGCAGCCCCGCTTATCGCGGGGCTGCTTTTTTGGGGATTAGCTGTACCTTTGCGCACATAAATACATAGCCCCGATGAAGGAACTGCACGACAAAGGTTTTGAGACTATATGCATACATGGCGGACATAAGGCTGAGAGCAACCGCGCACACCTTACACCCATATATGCCAGCAGCACTTACACCTTCGACAGTGCCGAACAGGGTGTGGATATATTCCTGGGTAAAGAAAAAGGCTATGTATATGGCCGCTTCGGCAATCCTACCATCAACGAAGCCGAGGACAAAATAGCCCTGATGGAAGCCTACAGGCTGAAAGACAGCCAGGGCAACCCGTTGCAACTGAAAGCGATATTGCACGCATCGGGCATGGCGGCTATTACTACCATGCTGTTGAGCAATGTCAAATCGGGCGAAAAAATAATTACACACCATTCCCTCTATGGCGGCTCGCAGGAGTTGATAGACAAAGTACTGCCCGACCTGGGGATAGAGGCAGTCATAGTTGACTTTCATAATGCCGAAGCTGTAGAACAGGCTATAAAGGCTGATGATGCTATCAGCCTGATGTATATAGAAACACCTGCCAACCCTACCCTGCAATGTATAAATATAGATACACTGAGTACCCTGGGTAAATCATACGGGTTGACGGTTTGCGCCGATAATACCTTCGCAACTCCTTACCTGCAACAACCTTTCAAATACGATGTGGACTATGTGATGCACAGCACTACCAAATTCCTGAACGGGCACGGCACTGCAGTAGGCGGCATATTAATTGGCCGCGACCTGGAAAAGATGAATACCATCGTCACCAAAAAGCACAGGCTGCTGGGTGCTAATAGCAACGCATTCGAAGCTTTCCTGCTTACCAACGGACTGCGCACCTTCTCCCTGCGTATGGAAAAGCATTGCAGCAATGCACACAGGGTAGCGGGTTTCCTGAGCGAACACCCGATGGTAGCGCATGTTAATTACCTGGGACTGGACAGCCACCCCGACTATCATATAGCGCAAGCGCAAATGAAACACCCCGGCGCATTAATGAGCTTTGAACTAAGGGGAGGCTATGAAGCAGGTATGGCATTTATCAACAAGTTACAATTGTGTACCAGTGCTGTTTCCCTCGGCACTTGCGACACACTGGTATCACATCCTGCATCTACTACACACGTAGGAGTAAAACCTGAAGACCGCATAAAATTCGGCATAACCGATGGCCTTATCAGGATGAGCGTGGGCATTGAAGATTGCGATGATATTATCGCCGATATAGAACAAGCATTGAATCATTGAAAAGATGAGATGGAACGGCGCAGGAACATGAAATATGTTCAACTGAACGTTTTTTCATCTCAGAAAAACAAAAATACAAAGCAAGTATGAAGCAAGTATATGTTATAGACGCTGCCAGGACAGCTATCGGTAAATACGGGGGCACATTAAGTACAGTACGCCCCGATGACCTGCTGGCACATGTAATAAAAACCCTGGTAGCACGCAATCCATCTATAGACGTGAATGAAATAGAAGATGTAATAGCGGGAGCGGCCAACCAGGCGGGAGAAGATAACCGTAATGTAGCACGCATGGCTGCACTGCTTGCAGGTTTGCCTGTAACTGTTGGCGGCAATACTGTGAACCGCTTATGCGCATCAGGCTTACAGTCTATTATGGATGCGTCGCGCGCCATTATGTGCGGCGATGGCGATATATATATTGCCGGTGGCGTAGAAAGTATGACACGTGCACCATTTGTAATGGCGAAACCGGACAAAGCCTTCAGCCGTACGCACGAGATGCACGATACAACTATCGGTTGGCGATTTATCAATAAAAAACTCAGCGCATTGTACCATCCGTACAGCATGGGCGAAACTGCTGAGAATGTAGCGGAGCGCTATAACGTGACCCGCGAAGCACAGGACAGGTTTGCCCTGCAAAGCCAGGAAAGGTATTTTGCTGCCAAAGCAGCTAACAGGTTTGCTGATGAAATCACGCCATATACGGTTGACCTGGGCAAAGGCAAAACTATAGTATTTGATACCGATGAGCATCCCCGCGAAACATCAATGGAAGCATTGGCGGCTTTGAAGCCTGCTTTCAAAAAGGATGGTACTGTTACAGCAGGTAATTCAAGTGGTGTAAACGACGGGGCGGCAGCCATGATACTGGCATCAGAAGATGCGGTAAAAAAATACAACCTGAAACCTATGGCAAGGATTGTAAGTATGGGTATTGCAGGTGTTGACCCTGCTGTAATGGGCATAGGACCTATCCCTGCTTCACAAAAAGCGCTGAAGCGTGCGGGCATCACATCTGCCGACCTGGACCTGGTAGAATTGAACGAGGCATTTGCCGCACAGGGCATACCCTGTATGCAGGAGCTGGGCCTGGATGAAAATAAAGTAAACGTAAACGGTGGTGCGATAGCACTGGGGCACCCGTTGGGTTGCAGCGGTACGCGCATCTCCACAACACTATTATACGAACTGAAAAAACGTGGCGGTAAATACGGGCTGGCTACTATGTGTATTGGTGTAGGGCAAGGCGCGGCTATTGTTTACGAAAACCTGTCTTAATTATATCTCAGGGCATTAAATTTTGTAATGAGGAAATCGGCTATAATATTTATACTACTGGTAACAACTGCGATAACCGCAACAGCGCAGCAAAACAAAGAACTGAAATACAACCTAAGCAGGGATGGAAAGAAGTATGTAAAAGCCACCTTCCTGAACCAGGTATGGCTGCGCTGGAATGAAAGTAACCCCGGCACAACCGTAAACGGCCAACCAAAAGACCAGACTATTGATATAGGACTGCGCCGCACACGTTTGCAACTGTACGGCCAGCTTACCGACCATGTGTTTTTCTATACACAGTTCGGCATGAACAACTTCAACTACCTGGCTCATAGTGCAGGTAATCGTAAGCTGCAGGCCTTTTTTCATGATGCATTGGGCGAGTTCAAAGTGTTTAAAAAGAACGATGCGCTGAAACTCGGCGGCGGATTGACAATAGCTAATGGTGTATCGCGTTTCTCTCAGCCAAGTATCGGCACGATTATGACAACAGATGTTCCAGTATTCCTGCAAACAACCGTTGACCAGACAGATGAATTCTCGCGCAAGCTGAGCGTATATGCACGGGGGCAAATAGGCAAGTTTGATTATCGCATCATATGTTCAGACCCCTTCCCGATACAAACCAACGGGCAGGTGCCACAGCCTATCAGTACCGATGCTACGTTTACTACATACGGCCATACACACCAGTACCAGGGTATGCTGATATACAATATACTGGATAGGGAACCACACACTACGCCCTATATGGCGGGCACCTACCTGGGTGATAAAAAAGTACTGAACATAGAAGCAGGGGCGCTGTACCAGGCTGATGCTACATGGAGGCTGAACGGCATAGACACCGTGTTTGACAATATGCTGCTGTGGTCGCTGGCGGTATATGCTGACATGCCCGTTAAGAAAAACAAGTACGCAATATCTGCTTATGTAGGTTATACCTCTACAAATTATGGTTTCAACTACGTACGCAATAACGGCATCATGAACCCCGCAAACGGCAATGTAAATCCCATAGCATTTAATGGTGCGGGCAATAGCTACCCCATGTTTGGTACAGGTGCCAATATCTACTCGCAGGTGGGATTAAGGTTGCCTAAAGATATGTTTGGCGATTTGGGCACACTCATGCCTTACGTATCCCATCGCTGGTCGTCTTTCAATAAACTTACCGACCCTGTGAACGTAATAGATGCGGGTGTTAACTGGCTGATAGATAAACACAACGCCAAACTTTCGTTGAACTATCAATTGCGCCCTCTATTTGAAGTACAGCCCGGTGGCGCTATCATCAATACATCCAACGCTAACTCGGTATGGCTGCAATACCAGGTGAACCTGTAATGAAGCAGATTATCAGTAGTTTTATATAAAGAACGCAACAGTGGCTTATAAAAAAATAGACATACACACACATATCATGCCGGAACATATACCTGATTGGTTCAAAAAATTCGGGTACGGCGATTTCATTCACCTGGAACATCATAAGCCATGTTGTGCACGTATGATAAAGGGCGATAAGTTCTTTCGTGAAGTAGAGGAAAACTGCTGGAGTGCTGATGTGCGCACCAAAGAGATGGATATGACTGAAGTAGGTGTGCAGGTATTATCTACTATTCCTGTACTGTTCAACTATTGGGCCAGGCCGGAACATGGACTGGAAACATCGCGCTTCTTCAACGACCATATTGCACAGTGTGTTGACCACCATCCTACACGTTTTATTGGCTTAGGCACGGTGCCACTGCAGGATGTGGACAAAGCCATCAAAGAGATGGAACGCTGTGTAAAGGAACTGAAAATGCCGGGGTTGGAAATAGGTTCCAACATCAATAAAAAGAACCTGGGCGATGCGGAGTTTGAGCCCTTCTGGCAAGCTGCTGAAGAACTGGGCTGTGCCATATTCGTACACCCCTGGGAGATGATGGGCGAAGAGGACATCACAAAATACTGGCTGCCCTGGCTGGTAGGTATGCCTGCAGAAACAGCAAGGGCTATCAGTTCCATGATATTCGCAGGTGTATTGGAACGCCACCCTAAGCTGCGTGTAGCCTTTGCGCATGGCGGCGGAAGTTTCCCTTTCACTATCGGCAGGATAGAACATGGATTCAATGTTCGCCCCGACTTATGCGCAATAGATAACAACGTGAATCCACGCGAATACCTGGGCAAATTCTGGATAGACGCATTGACACATGATGATAAAGCACTGCAATACGTGGTGGATGTAATGGGCGAAGACAAAGTGTGCATGGGTAGCGACTATCCCTTCCCCCTGGGCGAGCATCACCCCGGCAAGCTGATAGAAAGCTTGAACGTATTCTCGCAACAAACAAAAAACAAGCTGCTCTACGATAACGCCCTGCAATGGCTGGGTATAGACGGCGGGCAATTTCAGTAAAATAAAAACCCCTTGCTTTCAATGCTCAACAGCATTAAGCTAAGGGGCTCTTACAGCACCTGTATGCGAGTACAGGTTTTTTTCATTTGGTTTGGATATGCGAAAAATCTTGGCTGCTAACTATTACCTGCCCTGCTCTTTTCATCTTCTGCGCCACCTGTGCGCCTGCGGGCCGGGCCTATTTTATTGTTGCCAAAGCGGTAACTGAAAGAGAGGGTTACTTGTCTTGTTTCCCTGTTTACTTCAAAATCTTCACGATAAGAAGCATACAACGATGTGGCGCTGGGTGGTGCGGTCCAGAATATGTCCTGGGCGTTCAGGCGCAGTGTGCCGTTGTCTTTCAATATGTTCTTCTGTATGCCCGCATTCAGCATCCACATGGGCTGTAAATCCATAAAGCCATATAGTTGCCGCGACTGGTACCATCCTCCCACCTCGGCCCTGAAGCCTTTGGGCAAAGTGAAGTTATTGGTGATGTTGATATTAAACGCCGGTGCACCATCGCTCAGGTTAGTATTAGCAATAAATCCCCTGTAGTGCGCATAGTACACTACTATATTGCTGACATTATTCCACCATTTAGTTATTTGGAAAGGATACGCGCCACTGATAGAATAATTATCAACGCTGGCCAGGTTCTTGTTTGTCTGCACTGTAACTGAATCTTCTGTATCGCTGGGCTGTATCACTTCTGTGATATTGTCGCTCGTTACACTGTAGCTCAGCGTGGTTATAAATTTCTTCTTGAAAATATGCGATGCCTCTACTGCATAAGTCAGCGCCGGGCGCAGGTAAGGATAGCCTGCACGGTATGTGGTGTTATCTATAAAATACTTAAAGGGGTTAAGCTGCTGGTAGTTTGGCCGCTGTATCCTCCTGCTCAACGTAAGCCCTAAATCATTTTTGTCATTCACAGCATGTTGTACGGCAAAGCTGGGGAATAGTTGCGTATAAGCGGTATTGTAGGTGCTGTCCAGCGTTATTTGCTCAGCGGTTACATTGGTATTCTCCACACGCAGCCCTATCTGTGTACTCCATTTCTCCCATTCTTTGTTCATGTTAATATACCCGGCATTGATGTTCTCTTTGTAAATAAAATGGTTACTGCGTTTCACATCCAGCTTAAAATCCCCTGTTGTCTTGTCATAAAACAGGGGCTCATTGTCTGATATCACATAGCTTGCTTTTATACCGCCTTCCAGTTTTGCTTTTGCATTCAGTGGATGCGTATAATCTGCTTTTATGGCATTGATTTGGGTTCTGCCCGATAAATCGCTGCGCATAAAGTAATCAGGTTGGTATTTATCGCCCGTTGGCAACAGGTACACTGTCTCAAAATTCTGGTTGGCTTTGCTCATGTAGTCTGCATAATCCACATCCATGCTTAATTGCCTTCCCTGCTCGTTAAAATTATGCCTCAGGTTCAGGTTGCCGGAGTAGTTAAAATAATCCTGCCTGTGATCGCCGTTTGTATTGAAGTAGTATATCAGGTCATTATTTCCGTTCAACGCGCGCGATCTGTTTTCAGCCAGCTGGTCAAAGCCGGTGGTACCCGCTGTACCCGCCACGCCTACGATTGTTTTTTTACCAATACTGTAGTCCAGCCCGAAACTGCCGCTGTGTTCATAGGCATTTTCATAAAGTTGTCCTGCACATAAGAAAACTGCAGCACGTCAGTATTATCATAAAACTTCCTGTCGAGCATCAGGTGGTTGAACCACCAACGGCGGGAGTAGTTGTAGCTAATATAACTGCTCACCTTTTTGTTACGGTAGTTCAGGTTCATCCCGGCGCTATACTTGGGGTACACGCCCTGAGCGTAAGAGGCATTGACACTGCCATTGATGCCCATACGCTGGTCGCGTTTGGTCACAATATTAATTATACCACCCGTACCTGCTGCATCATACCTGGCACCGGGGTTGCTGATCACTTCTATCTGTTTAATACTGTTGGACGACATTCCTTTCAGCATATTCGCCAGGTCCGTGCCCGACACTGCCATCATCTTACCATCAATCATCACGGTTACGCCCTGCTTGCCTTTTATACTGATATTGTCATTCTGGTCCACTGTTACATTAGGCGACTTTGCCAGTATCTCCATAGCCGACGAACCTGTATTAATAATGCTCCCGTCCACATTTACTATCAGCTTGTCCGCTTTCACTTCTATCAGTGGTTTCTGTCCGCGTACGGTTAACTCTTTCATTTTATTCGTCTTAGCCTCCAGCATTATGTCCTTCAACTGCATGTTTGTTTCTGCCACTGTTAAATCCGCGCTATAGGTGTTGTACCCCAGCATAGTTACCTTAAGTTGAAAAGTTCCGGGTGTTACTTCTTCCAAAACAAACCCGCCTTTATCATCTGTAATTGCCGAACGGACAAGGCTGTTGTCATCATGTTTGAGCAATACTACGGTTGCTGCCACAATGCCCTCGCCATTGTCATCAACTATCTTACCCGTTACATTAGCTGCGATAGTTGTTGACGCATATCCCATACTGAAGCAACAAAAAAGCAAGAACAAACCGTATTTCATCGTTGACTGTTTTAGACATTTCAAATGTAGGTTGGGTGTATATCAATCATATACCCCATGTCGGGGGATTTGCATTTTTTGGCATCACTCGTTTAGGGGGAATTTTTGTCCGTATTATGAAAAGATATTTCTGTACGCAGTCAAAAACACAAGCTTGTGCGGTTAATCACTTAATTTCACAGTAGTGAATATGAGAGCCGTATTTTCTTTAATAGCATTATGCTGCACACTACAGGTAGCCGCACAACGGTATTCCTTTTACAACCTGAGTGTTGAAAATGGCTTGATACAGTCGCAGGTACAGGCGCTGACACAAGACAGGTATGGGCACCTCTGGGTAGGTACATTAGGCGGCATGTCGCGCTACGATGGCGAACATTTTACCAATTACAACGTACGCAACGGTATGCTCGACAATAGTTGTAACGCCATCGTTACTGACAAACAGGGCAATATATGGCTGGGCGGACGGGAAGGTTTATCTAAATACAACGGCAGAACATTTGAACATTTTCGCCTGCAATTGCCCGAGGACAATAACCCGCAGGCTGTGAAAAAAATAATTGCGGCGGCAGACAACAGCTTATGGTGCCATACAGATAAGGCGGTATACGAAGTGCAGGGCAATAGTATTCGCCCCGTCGCCCTGCCGGACACGGGTATCACTATAACTGCCCTGCTGCCGGAAGGAAACAATCTATGGGTAGCTACCAACAACGGCAGGATATACAAAAGAACAGGTAAACAATGGGACAGCATTTTCTACAACTTCCCCGGATTGCCTAAGGCCCCGCTTCGTACCACCCATATATTCAGGGATAGTAAAAAAAGATTATTGCTTACTACCGGCCATGGCATATTTACCATCAAAAACGACAGTGTAAAACTGATAAGGAGCAACGGCAGCCCTATTGTCAATATCCCATTCATATCTATAGCAGAAGACAAGGATGGTGCCCTGTGGCTGGGCAGTACATCCGGCGTGTACAGGCTTACCGATTCTTCTTTCACCTTGTACAATAAGAAAAACGGTTTTACCGACAATGCGATTAATACAATAATAGCCGACCGCGAAGGCAGTATATGGTTCGGCTCTAACGGGCAGGGGCTGTACCGCTTTTCAGGCGCGCAGTTTTCTATTATTGATGAACGCAGCGGGCTGCCCAGTGAGCAGGTAACCAGCTTCGCAGCTACACCTTCAGGCAAATTGTACATAGGAACATCCGAGGCGGGACTATTCTACTATGACAAGGAAAATATTATACCCATACCGCTGCAATACAAGAATGCGTATATCAGCGCCTTGTATGCCGATAGCGAATATGATATATGGATAGGAACAGAAAGCAGGGGCCTGTGCAGGTTGAAAGGCGGTGAACGCATTTACTATAACTTACCGGGTGTCAGCCCAAACACTACTGTAATATGCCTGTACAAAAATGATGATGGCAACCTGTGGATAGGCATGGGCTCCGGTGCAGTGGTGTACAGCAACAATACTTTTACACCCGTCAAGGGCATTTCCAAACCTGTATTTGCCTTCGTATCCATAGGGCAGGACAGTATGCTCATAGCGTCAGACAATAAGATATTCCTGTATCACGATAGTACGGTGTCATTGTTCACAACAGGTTCAGCC
>JACFNS010000039.1:10532-12171 GCA_019454705.1 Taibaiella sp.
GACAGTTCAAACGTACAATGCTTTGCACTGGCCGGCACCAGGCTTTGGATAGGCACTAACGACAACGGCGTTATATGTTATGACCTGGCTACCCGCAAGTCATTCACCCTGAACAAAAGCAACGGGTTGCAATCAGATTTTATCTACAACATCATTACCGACAAGAATGAGGATGTATGGGCAGGCACAGGATACGGCATACATAAAATACAGATGCAGGGCAGTAACCCCGTTGTAACTTTTTATGGTAAAGAACAAGGTATTACCGGGATGGAAAGCAACCAGAACGCATCCTGCCTCATGCCCGATGGTACATTATGGTTTGGTACTACCAAAGGTGCGGTGCATATCGACCCGGACAAAGAACTGACCCTGCCCCAACCCATCAGCATCGTACTGCAATCGGTCAAATTGTTTGGCGATGATATACGCGACAGCACGTATTACGACAGCCTGGACAATTGGTACAATGTGCCTTATCAATTGGAATTACCACCTAAGAAAAACAATATCACATTTACTTTCAAAGGCATCACCTTAAGCGGCAGTACGCAACTGTTGTACCGCTATCGTATAGACGGGCTGGATGCGCCCTGGAGCGACTGGACATCACTCAACTCCGTTACCTACTCCGCCATGCCGCCCGGCAAATACACCTTGCTTGTGGAATGTAAAACCATCAACGGGAAAGAAGTCAAATCACTTGATTATCCTTTTGAAATCATAACACCATTACACAAAACCACCTGGTTCAGTTTCGGTATATTCATAGTGTGTATACTGGCGGGTATAGGCATCCAGTATATGCTGAACAAACGCAAGCAGGCGCGCCTGGCATTGGTAGATAAACTGCGCCGCGAAGAACAGGCCAAAGTACGGCAGCGTACCGCAGAGGATTTTCACGACGAAGTGGGCAATAAACTGACACGCATTAACGTACTGACCAACGTACTAATGCAAAAGCTAGGTGATGTATCACCCGACAAAAAAAGACTGATAGAACAGATACAAGAGAACACAGCACAGTTGTACAGCGGTACAAAAGATATACTATGGTCGCTGCAGGCAACTAACGACAACCTGTACGAGATACTGCACCGCATACATCATTTCGGCAACGAACTGTTTTCTGATACCCATATCAGTTTCAGCTTTACAGGTAATGAGCAGGAATGGCAGCAGTACAAACTACCGCTGGATATGAGCCGCAACCTGATTATGATATTCAAAGAAGCGCTGAACAACTGCCTGAAATACGCAGATGCTACACAGGTAACTATGGAAGCCGAACTGAAAGAAGGAAACATACTGCATATCGCACTTACTGACAATGGCAAGGGCTTCAATGTAGAAGAAGTGGTAAAAGGCAACGGGCTGAACAACATGCGTAACAGGACTGAACGGCTGAAGGGCAAATTGTATATAGACAGCAAACCGGGCCACGGTACTGTTATCAACCTCCACTTCAGGCTGCCGGGCAAACAGAAATAGGCTAACCTGTTAAATAATATTAAATACCTTGGTTTGGGGGATATACATATGCCCCGGATGTAGGAACTTTATACTGTAAATATTAAGCTATGCAAGACCTGAACATCAATATATGCCTGGTAGAAGATGACGAAACCATACGCGAAGG
>JACFNS010000040.1:0-9362 GCA_019454705.1 Taibaiella sp.
AGGAGACAATAACGCTTAAAAGGGTAAAACTTTCACGCATATTCGGTTTAAAGATAAGTGATAGGCTGATACCTGAATGATGTGAAAATGTTAAAAAACATGCAATTGTGTTCCGGGGGCGTTATCTATCTTTGGCGCATGTATCGGTTATTGCGAAAAATACTGTTCAGCATCGCTCCCGAAGAGGTGCATTATATGGTGATGGGCTGGCTGCGCAGGGCATATAAAATAGCCCCGTCGCGTTGGATAATGCGTAAAATGTTTACATATGATCACCCCTCCCTGGCAAAAGAATTCTGGGGTATCCGTTTCCCTAACCCTGTAGGACTGGCAGCCGGTTTTGATAAAGACGCACGCTGGGTGGATGAATTGTCCTGCCTGGGTTTTGGTTTTGTTGAAATAGGCACTGTAACACCAAAACCTCAACCGGGTAATGACAAGCCCCGATTGTTTCGCCTACCTGCCGACGAAGCGCTGATCAACCGCATGGGTTTTAACAACCAGGGCTCGGAAGTGGCGGCACAGCGGTTGAAACAGAAAAAAGAAAACATACTAATAGGCGGCAACATTGGCAAAAACAAAGTAACGCCCAACGAGGATGCACTCAGCGACTACGAAGCCTGCTTCAAAGACCTGTACGAGGTAGTGGATTACTTTGTAGTAAACGTGAGCAGCCCCAATACACCGGGCCTGCGCGAACTGCAGGACAAGGAACCCCTGATGCGTATACTGAACCGCCTGAAGACACTTAATGAACAGATGGGCAGTCCTAAACCACTGCTGCTGAAGATAGCCCCCGACCTGACAGACAGCCAACTGGACGACATAGTAGAGATAGTGGCTACAACCGGCATACAGGGCATAGTGGCCACCAATACTACTATTGACCGCAGCAACCTGGTGACACCCACAGCCGAAGTAGAAGCGATAGGAGCAGGCGGACTAAGCGGGAAACCACTGCGCAAACGTGCAACAGAAGTAATACGATACCTGCACATGAAAAGCGCCGGCAGTTTCCCGATCATAGCCGTTGGGGGTATATATACTGCCGCCGATGCGCTGGAGAAGCTGGAAGCAGGCGCATCGCTGGTACAGGTGTACACAGGCTTTATATACGAAGGGCCTGCCATAGTTAAGAACATTTGTAGAGGAATCATCAACAAAAACAGGAACTAATGAACGAACTACTGACCGCCGACGGGCTCATCAGCCTGCTGACGCTGACCATACTGGAAGTAGTATTAGGCATAGATAACGTGATATTCGTGTCCATCATTATGGGCAGGCTGCCACGGAACAAACAACTGGCGGCAAGGCGTATATGGATGTTTGCAGGCATTGCCATGAGGGTATTACTGCTGCTGGCGCTGAGCTGGCTGATACAGCAAAAGGGCAAACCTGTCTTCACTTTATGGGACAAAGGTTTTGACCTGGCCAGCCTGGTAATGTTGGGCGGTGGCTTATTTCTGCTATATAAAACGGTGAAAGAGATACACCATAAACTGGAGGGTGCCGATGAAGAAGACGTGCCCAAAAAACCATCCGCCAAATCGCAGGCATTTGCTGCTGCAATGGGGCAAATAGTTCTGGTAGACATGGTCTTTTCCTTTGACAGCATAATAACAGCTGTAGGTATAGCCAAGCACGTAGAAGTAATGATAATAGCTGTGTGTATAGCCATGTTTATCATGTTTGTGTTCAGCCAGCGTATAGCCAACTTTATACATAAACACCCTACGCTCAAGATGCTGGCATTGTCCTTCCTGGTAATGGTAGGCATGGTGCTGATAGTAGAAGGATGGGACAGCGAAAGCGCACATGAGATGCACCTGAAGAACTATGTGTATTTCGCCATGGCCTTCTCTTTTGGCGTAGAGCTGCTGAATATGCGCATGCGCAAGAAGGGTAAGCCGGTAAAGCTTCATGAACCTAAAGTGGAAGACATAGAAACTAAATAAAAAGTACAGGCCCCTTAGACAAGGGGCCATGTTACATATAGAGGATAAGAGAGAAACGTGTGTAAAAAAATCAATGCCCGCTACAGCTACGGATGTTCATCGCATACATCCTTAACCGTATCTGCGAGCATTGAATTTTTAGAAATTCACAGCCAGCACTAAACAACCCAGCAAACCAATAAAAAGACTGATTTTACGATATGCATCGTTCTGAGCGATGCGTTGTGTAGCGGGAACCTGTGTCATGTTGTGTGTTTTTTGTTTTGAAACGCCCGAAAAATATTTTCCCGTTTGTTGTTACACAAAGATGGTGCACGTACCCACCCTATTCCAAATAAAAAGGCTGCCTTAACCATAGCATGTGTTAACGATTAACCAGTTGTTAGTAACACATTAGATAATCCTATGTGGATTTCGCACTCAATTGAAACATGCAGTGATTAACCATTGATTAAAACCAGCCCATATAATATGGCAAATACCTCCTAATAGATAAAAAAGCTTACTTTTAAAACAGTAAACGATAAAACCGAATATGAAAAACCTCTCCTGTATCTTCATGTTGTGCCTGCTATCTACCTATGCATACGCGCAACCCAACCTGGTACCAAATGGCGACTTTGAAACCAGTCAGAATTGTACACAAACATATGGCTGGCCTCAAAACTGTGTCGGATGGTCGAGCTTCAACGGCTCTCCAGATTATTTCCAGGTATGCAGCAGCACTGTACCATCGAACGCCTGGGGCTGGCAGATGCCTGCCAGTGGCAATGCCTATATGGGGATAGCGGATTTTTCCAACCCTTCAAACTATGGCATACGAGAAGCTGTTACCCGGTCTATAACACCCATGGTACCCGGTGTTACATACCAGGTTTCGTTATCTTACTCTGCCGGCGACAAATCCAGGTATTCACTGAACAGCGTTTGTGTGCATTTCTTTGATAACGGGGGCACTACCTTTGCTTCAAGGTGGCCGTTTACACCCAGCATTCACTTCTCGCCCAGCACACGGCTGACCGACACTGCCAACTGGGTACGTCTTACAGCAACCTTCTATGCAGATTCAGCTTATGACAATATTGCCATTGGCCCATTTGTAGATACGCCTGCGTTATTGTACCAATTGACAAACTTTCCTTCTTCGCCTGGTTATGGTACCTGGTATATCGACTCGGTGGTCGTAAGGGTCCTGGATTCATTAGGTTATAGTCTTCCTGATTCCCAGTATTGTGTGGGCGACTCACTGTACATCAATTATTTTGTAGCTAACAAACGCCAGTCGAACAATGTGTTTAATGTACAATTGTCTGATAAAAACGGCAGCTTCAGTTCAGCTACAATAATAGGCAGTAAAACATCCGATTCTTCGGGAACAATAGGTTGCAAAATTCCGAATAATGTAACCAACAGCACAGGTTATAAAATAAGGATTATTGCTACCAACCCTGCTGATACGTCATTCACCCGCACAATAAAAATAGGCAACCCTGACAGTACAAATATAACTGCAAGCAGCAACAGCCCGTTGTGCGAAGGAACTACATTACAGTTATCTGCAAGTACATTTATCAGTGGAACAACTTATAACTGGACAGGGCCTAACAGTTTCACCTCCAGCACCGCCAGCCCCACCATATTAGGAGCTTCGCCATTGCAAACGGGCGACTACATCGTAACTATGAAATGGTACGGTTGCGAGGTGAAGGATACACAAGCTGTAACCGTGAAACCGCTACCTGCTACACCGATTGCAAGCAGCAATAGCCCCATATGTGCCGGCGAAACACTTAACCTCACTGCCACTACTTCAACCTCGGGAGTTAGCTGGGGTTGGACAGGGCCGGGCAGTTATAACTCTACTGCACAAAACCCTTCTATAAGTAATACTACTGTGGGTATGAGCGGTGTTTATACCGCTACAGCTACCCTCAATGGCTGCTCAAGATTAGATACCGTAAACGTAATGGTGAACCCTGCCCCTACACCGGTATCAGCAGGCAGCAACAGTCCTGTGTGTGCGGGTGATACACTGCATATCACTATCGGCACATCCTTTACCGGGGTAGCCTATAGCTGGGCAGGCCCCAACAGCTTTACTGCCAATACGCAAAATACTTTTGTTGCCAACAGCTCTACTGCCGCATCGGGCTGGTATGTAGCTACTCTCAACCTGAACGGCTGCATTTTCAAAGACAGCACACAGGCTACAGTACATCCCATACCTGCTACACCATCTGTATCGTACAGCAACCCCATGTGTGTGGGCGAAACTCTGCAGTTGAATGCAACTACAGTTTCGGGTGCTACCTATAGCTGGACCGGGGTGGGTAACTACTCGTCTACACAGCAGAACCCCACCAGGGGCAATATGCAGTTTGGAGATACGGGTACTTATAGTGTAACTGCTACTGCTAATGGCTGTACTTCTCCGGCAGGTTCTATCAAGGTTAATATCAACCCTCTGCCATTCGTGGTCATATTCCCCACACCGGGCGATAGTATCTGCGTGGGTGAGCAGGCTACATTCACAGCATTGCCCAATAACCATGGTGGTACGCCCACCTACCAGTGGCGTATCAATGGGGTGTTGGCAGGCAGCACTGCTACTACCTATAGCAGCGCTACGCTGAACCATAGTGATGTAGTACGCGTGGATATGACGGAATACACCAAATGCCGTACAAACTATGTGGATGCCAGCAATGAAGTGGAAATGAAAGTACTACCCTGGCTGGCACCTTCAGTAACAATCAGCGCCAACCCCAACAGGCCGCTGAACGTGGATGAATATGTGACTTTTACTGCTACACCAACTAACGGAGGTAACAACCCTAAATACCAGTGGAAGCGCAACGGGCAGGATGTGCAGGGAGCTACAGGCCCTGTATGGAGCGCCAATACGCTGAACGACAATGACAGTATCAGCGTAGAGCTCATCAGCAACTACCGCTGCCCTCAGCCACCAACTGCGAGCAGTAATGGCATAAGGGTCCATGTACTAACAGGTATAGGCAGGGTAGGGAAGCTAAGTAGTTTGTCGCTATACCCTAATCCTAATAAGGGTAGTTTTGTGTTGTCCGGCTGGATGGACAATAATGAACCGCTACGGCTCGACATAATCAATACCATAGGGCAGGTGGTGCATCATGAAATTGTGACGACTAACCGGGGAGAACTAAATAAGGAAATACAACCGGCAGACTTACCCAATGGTATCTATATGTTGAGGTTGAAAACAAATGAAGAAATAAATACCATCCGCTTCAGGGTGGAAAAATAGAACAGTAATATTTTTTGCAAAAACGATGCCGGCGAAAATACTGGCATCGTTTTTGTTATACACAGCAAGCAATATTTTTAAACACTAAAAACAAGGCTATGCGTCTGACTAATACATATCTCCTGGGGTCACGTGCTATTCAACATGGCGGGCTTGCCTTGTCGTTCCCACTCTGTTAGCCATCTGCGCTTACTGTTCACGATATGCCGGCCCTCTTATGAGGCGGATTCAATTTTACATTTTTCATAAAAAACTAACAGCAATGAACGCTGCGGATAAATATTATTTAAAAGCTAAGGATAACTATCCATACAACCTGGAGGAGGCACTGGAAGCGTTGGACTACGGCCTGTCGCATGATGATGCACACGCGGGCTTGCTGGTATTACAGGGCAGGATTTACTATCGTGATTTGTCGCGCTTCGAGGCTGCAAGGGAAAACTTCGAACTGGCTTTATACCACGATCCTGCGTATGTGCATACTTATTATGAGTACGTAAGGCTGGCTATAATTCTGGACGATTTTACAAGGGCTGAAAAACTGATAGGCAAGGCCTTGACTGTGCCCGGTATCGATAAGTCGCGCATATACTATAACGAGGCGCTGATGCTGGAAAAGCAGGGTGCTTATTCAGACGCTATCAACAGCATAAAGAAAGCTATGCTGCATTGCCAGGATAAGAATTGCCACGAGTTCTTCACCGGAGAACTGGAAAGATTGCTGGCTAAAAACACGCAAAGCAAGGAAGACAGCAATAAGTCAAGTGTCGTAGTGAAATATGCCGGGTGATACGGTACAAAGACAAACTGGTAGAAAAACAAAAGAAGCCTTGGTTATTATCAAGGCTTCTTAATTGTAGTCGGGAAGACAGGATTAGCTT
The DNA here is from genome assembly GCA_019454705.1 of Taibaiella sp. GTDB lineage: Bacteria > Bacteroidota > Bacteroidia > Chitinophagales > Chitinophagaceae > UBA5543. The sequence goes on from JACFNS010000040.1 coordinate 6,123, forward strand.
CGCTGAGAAAAGTTCGAACCTGCGACCCCTTGGTCCCAAACCAGGTGCCCCGCCGCGGCGGGGCTACCTCACTTTCGACACTATGTTTTTTCTAAATGAAAAAAGCCCTGGTGATTACCAAGGCTTCTTAATTGTAGTCGGGAAGACAGGATTCGAACCTGCGACCCCCTGGTCCCAAACCAGGTGCGCTACCGGCCTGCGCTACTTCCCGAACCCGAAACATTGCTGCTCCAGTATCTTTGCCGGCGGTGAGGGCGGGATTCGAACCCGCGGTACACGGTTAAGCGTACGACAGTTTAGCAAACTGTTGGTTTCAGCCACTCACCCACCTCACCATAACTATGAATAGCCACCCCTATTTTGGGGATTGCAAAGATAGCTTTATTCAGATATTTTCAAAAAGAATTTTAATTGCAATACCATCGCCCCGCCAAACTTTCGGTATCATCGGATATATAATATTTTTTATCAGATTGCCATGCCTTTCATAAAAGCGGCAAAACCAAGCACCTCCTCTTCTGTCGTGTCCCACGAGCACATCATCCGCACTTCATTAGTATGCTCATCCCAGACATAATAGGGATACTTCGCCCACATTTTTTCATTCCAGCCTGCGGGGTGTGTCGCAAATACTCCGTTGGCCTGTACCGGCTTAGTTACCTGCACGCCGGGTATGTCCTTTATATTATCATGCAGCATCTGTGCCATAGCATTGGCATGTATGGCGTGCTTGCGCCATAGTTCATTGGTCAGCATAGCTTCAAACTGGGCTGCAATAAACCTGTTTTTCGAGGCCAGTTGCATGCTTTGTTTGTGCTTAAATGCTATATGCTTTGCCAGTTCTTTATTGAACACTACTACTGCCTCGCCATACATCATGCCTGCTTTGGTGCCGCCCAGCGATAATATATCCAGGCCTATGTCTGTACTAAGTTCTTTCAGCGAACAACCCAGCGAAGCTGCCGCATTAAAAAACCTGGAGCCGTCAATATGATAATACAATCCGTGTTCTTTTGCAAGGTTGCCTACTGCTTTCAACTCATCAGCAGTATATATGGTGGCGTATTCTGTTGTCTGCGTCAGCGATATGATGTTGGGCTGTGCGTAGTGCATATCGCCTTTCCTTATCAGGCGTTTGCTGATGACATCCGGTGTAAGTTTTCCTTCCGCATTTGATTTGAGCGCGAAAAACCTGCAACCAGTAAATGTCTCGGGGGCTGATGATTCGTCGCAGTAGATATGCGAAGTGTCTGCACACAAAACAGAGTTGAATGATTGAGTGGCGCTGCTGATGCTGAGTACATTAGCCCCCGTGCCATTGAATACAAAATACACGTCCACATTCGCACCCAATACATCGCGGAACAATTGAATAGTCCGAGCTGTAATATCATCCGCACCATAAGAACGGGCGTGTTCGTAGTTGGCTTTTTGTAAAGCTTCCATCACCTCGGGCAGCACACCCGCGTAGTTATCACTGGCAAAACCTTTCATGCCTGCAAGAAAATCATTTTCTCCCAAATGAAGAAAACCACATTCATCATGGGTTAGTAGTTTTGTATATTTAGACGTAATAACGAATGTCATGAACAAAAAGCCGGCAACAGTAGAAGAATATATTTCCTCTTTCCCGCCTGGTATGCAGGAACTATTGCAGCAGGTACGCCTAATCATACAAAAGGCTGCTCCTGCGGCAGAAGAATGTATCGCCTATGCCATGCCCGCCTATAAGCTGAATGGCCCGCTGGTATATTTTGCAGGGTACAAAGGCCATATAGGCTTTTACGCCACCCCAACCGGGCACGAAGCATTTAAAAAAGAATTGTCGAAATACAAGGAAGGCAAAGGCTCAGTTCAGTTTCCGCTGGATGAACCCATGCCACTGAAGTTGATTGAGAAAATCGTAAAATTCCGGGTGAAGGAGAATATGGCTAAACCAGCCAGGAAGAAATAATCACATTGCTGTTCTACAACAAGGCTTCCAGTTCCTGTTTCCGTAGCATGTACTTGCCCAGCACGTCAAATTCCAGGTTGACGGTATCGCCTTTTTTCAACTGCTGAAATGTGGTATGCTGATAAGTATAAGGAATGATAGTGACCGTAAAGGTAGTGCGCGTAACACCAAATGCTGTTAGGCTGACACCATTGATGCAGATGGACCCTTTCTCGATAATCAGCGGGGCAAATGAGGCGGGAAATTCAAAAGTAAACAACCAGCTTCCGTCCGCTTCATGTACATCCAGGCAGGTGCCGGTAGTATCCACATGCCCTTGCACAAAATGGCCGTCCAGGCGGTCGCCTGCCCTCAGCGCCAGTTCTATATTTACCATGTCCCCGTTTTGCAGTTGGCCCAGGTTAGTCTTTTTCAGGGTTTCTGCCACGGCGGTTACACGGTAAGAATCGTCTCTTATTTCTACAACTGTCAGGCATACCCCGTTGTGTGCTACCGATTGGTCTATCTTCAGTTGAGGTGCAAATGAGCCTTTCAGCCATATATCCAGGTTGCCACCTGCTGAAGTCAATTCTGTCACCTTAGCTAAATGTGTAATTATACCCGTAAACATCCTTTCTTATTGTTTAATACCCGTCCCAATATGGTAATTGATACCTGTATCGCTGGCTATGATGAAGTTGATACGGATTTTGGGTGTGTCGCCTTCTATTTTTAAGATATTGCCTTTAATGGTATCAACACCCCTGCAAAAAACATGGCCTTCTATCATGCTTGAGTCAGGCAGCATTGTTGAGTCTACAGCTGCTCTGTAATAACGGTCTGCTGTCAGCCTTACGGTGTCGCCGTTGATGCAAAAGCCGGACAGCCTGGTATTCGTCAATGATATTGTGTTGAATTTAACCATGTAATCAAGCACCGTATCCAGGTTGAAATCTGCATCATAAACAGAATCTTTCAGTACAAAGCTACCCTGAAATACATCTGTTGGGTATATACAAATACTATTATCAGCTGTGCCGGGAAACCCATGGTTGTAGTTGATAGCTATCGGGTCGTTGCAATATCTGCCTGCAAACTTTTCCTGGCTTGCAGTATCAAACGGCTCCTGCTTGGTGCATGCATAAAATAATGCCAGTAAAGCCAATGAGATGAGTGATTTTGTATATGTGTTCCCCTTTAGCCAGCGCATAGATGCAAAAATAACGGAATTAAGGTGCTAAAAATTATGCAGCCTCCTGAATTTTACTGATTTAAGTTTGCTCAAAATAGGGAAATTCCATACCTTT